>JAGNSH010000207.1 GCA_017988165.1 Giesbergeria sp.
CATCCGGGCCTTGAATTACGTCGCGCCCACGCCTTGATGCTGCTGTAGCGCCTCAGTCAGTTGCTGTGCATAGGCGTGCAGCACGGCGGGTGCTGGGTCTTTGCGCGGCCAGCTCAGGGCGATGCCGTCGTCTTGGTGGCGCGGCACGACGTGCATATGAAAGTGAAACACCGTCTGATCGCCCTCGCGCCCATTGGCTTGCAGCAGAGTCAGGCCCGGCGGGTCAAACGCCACTTGCACCGCGCGCGCCACTTGCTGCGCGGTTTGCATCACGGCGGCGGCTTCAGCGGGGGTGATGTCAAACAGCGTGGCCGCGTGGCGCTTGGTAGCCACCAGCACATGGCCGGGGTTGACTTGGCCGATGTCCATGAAGGCGATGGTCAAGTCGTCCTCATACACCTTGGCGCAAGGAATCTCGCCGCTGACCAATCGGCAAAAAATGCACTCTCCCGGTGGCGAGGTGTCAACAAACATGGGCATGGGGCGTCTCCAGTAAAACCAGGCAAAAAGGGGCAGATCATAGCCAAAACGGCCTCTAGCCCTTATGCAGCCTGCGCTAGTAGCTATATTTTTTGATAAACCCTGCCCGCTGTAGGCTGCCCTGCATTCGCGGCCATAATCAGCACCCCCGCCGCTGTGCCCCAGCGCCGGGGGCTTTCTTTTTTCAGGGCCATGTAGAGGAACACCATGTACAAAAACCTCGCCGCCACGCTTGTGGCTGCTTGTTGCGTCGCGCCCGCTTTGGCGCAAACCACCCCCGCACCAGCGCCTTTAAAGGTCGGCTTTGTCTATGTCACGCCGGTGCTGGCCGCTGGCTGGACACGCCAGCATGACGACGCGCGCAAAGCCGTCCAAGCCGCGCTGGGCGCCAAAGTACACACCACCGCCGTCGAAGACGTGCCCGAAGGCGCTGACGCCGAGCGCGTGATTCGCGACCTGGCGCGCACCGGCCATCAGCTGATTTTTACGACCAGCTTTGGCTACATGGAGCCGACGCTGAAGGTGGCGCACGATTTTCCAGGCGTGAAGTTTGAATCGATCACTGGCTACAAAACCACGCCCAATGTGGCCACGGCCAACGCGCGCTATTACGAGGGCCGCTACTTGGCTGGCATTGCTGCTGGCCGCATGAGCCAAGCCGGCGTGGCCGGCTATGTGGCGGGTTTTCCAATTCCAGAGGTGCTGCAAGGCATCAACGCCTTCACGCTGGGAATGCGCTCGGTCAACCCGCAAGCGCGGGTCAAAGTGGTGTGGCTCAACGCCTGGTTTGACGCCCCGCGCGAGCGCGACGCTGCCATGACGCTGCTGGACCAAGGCGCAGATGTGCTGGCCTTTCACTCCGCCACCAACGCGGTGATGGTGGCGGCGCAAGAGCGCGGCAAACTGGCCGTGGCCTACCACTCGGATATGCGCAACGTTGCGCCCGATGCGCAAATTGTCGCCGTCACCCACCAATGGGGCGACTACTACACCCAGCGCACCCGCGCGGTGCTGGACGGCCACTGGAAGAGCGCCAACGTCTGGGGCGGCGTGCGCGAGGGGATGATCCGCGTGGGCGACTTTGGCTCCAAAGTGCCGCCTGCAGTGCAGCAAGAACTGCTGGCGCGGCAAAAAGAAATGGCCGCCGGCCAGTTGCAGCCGTTTCGCGTGGCCGCTGGCGCCGCCGCAGTGCGTGACAACGCCGGCCACGCCGTGATTGCTCCCGGCCAAGCGCTGAGCGATGCGCAAATTTTGCAAATGAACTGGCTGGTCGAAGGCGTACAAGGCCAAGTCAAGCACTGAGCAGTGCCAAGAAAGCTGCGGCGCAAACCCCTGCCGCCGCACAGGGCGCCTGGCGGGCATTGCCTGCGGCTGCGGGTAAGCTGGCGCCCATGTATTTTTACCGCGCCGCCCTTTTACGCTTTTCTGACGATGGCCAAGCGCTGTACGACAGCGATGGCCTGCTGGTGGTTGGGCCGGGCGCCCAAGGCCGCCAGTGCGTGCAGGCCGCTGGCGCTTGGCAGAGCTTGGCGCCCCAGTACGCGGCGCAAATGCAAGCGCAACCGGCCCGCGTGACCCACTGGCCGGGCCGCATCATTGCCCCGGGCTTTATCGACCTGCACCTGCACTACCCACAAACCGACGTTATCGGCTCGCCCGCCAATGGCCTGCTGGCGTGGCTGGAGAACTACACCTTTCCACAAGAAGCGCGCTTTGCCGACCCGGCCCACGCTGCCGAAGTGGCGCCGTTTTTTTTGGATGAACTGCGCAGAAACGGCGTGACCACGGCGCTGGTGTTTGCCACCTCGCACCCGGCGTCGGTTAACGCGCTGTTTATCGAGGCGCAAAAACGCCAACTGCGCCTGATCACCGGCAAAGTGCTGCAAGACCGCCACTGCCCGGACGGCGTGCGCGACCAAACCGAGCAAAGCCTGATCGACACCGAGGCGCTGATCCAGCGCTGGCACGGCGTTGAGCGCTTGGGCTACGCCATCACGCCGCGCTTTGCCCCGACCAGCAGCCCTGCGCAACTGCGCGGCGCTGGGGCGCTGGCGGCGCAATACCCCGATGTGTGGGTGCAGTCGCACGTGGCCGAGAGCTTGGACGAAATCGCTTGGGTGCGCGAGCTGTTCCCTAAAGCGCGCAGTTATTTGTCGGTCTACGACGACTTTGGCCTGATGCGCGAGCGCGCGGTCTACGCCCACTGCATTTACCTTGACGCCGCCGACCGCGCCCTGCTGCGCCAGCGCCGCACCGCAGCCGCCATCAGCCCGAGCAGCAACTTGTTTTTGGGCAGCGGCTTTTTTGACTACGCCGCTGCTAACGCCGCCGGCTTTGCTTATGGCCTAGCCAGCGATATTGGCGGCGGCACCAGCTTGAGCCCGTTTCGCACCATGCTGGCGGCCTACACCGTGGCCCGCGCCGCCATCAGCCCCAGCCAGCCGGGCCTGAGCCTGAGCGCGCAAAACCTGTGGTGGCAGCACACCGCCGGCGCGGCGCAGGCGCTGGGTTTGGACGGTGTGGTCGGCAACCTGCAGCTGGGGTGCGAGGCCGACTTTGTCGTCCTGAACCCGCAGGCCACGCCCCTGCTGGCACGGCGCACGGCGCAGGTGCGCAGCTTGGAGGAGCTGCTGTTTACCTTGATCGTGCTGGGCGACGATCGGTTGGTAGAGAAAACGGTGATTTCCCAAGCTATTTATCAAGCAAAATACGGCTCTAACGCTTGATAGTCAAGCGCTAGCAGCTATCAAAACCATAGTTTAAGCGGGGCAAAAATGAGCATCAAAAGTGACAAATGGATTCGCCGCATGGCCGAGCAGACCGGCATGATCGAGCCGTTTGAGCCGGGCCAAGTGCGCGAAGTGGACGGCAAAAAAATCATCAGCTACGGCACCAGCAGCTACGGCTACGACATCCGCTGCGCGCCCGAATTCAAGGTGTTTACCAACATCCACAGCACCGTAGTCGACCCCAAAAACTTTGACG
>JAGNSH010000057.1 GCA_017988165.1 Giesbergeria sp.
GATGATGTCGGCGCGCATCGCGTCCAGCGAGGTGGTTTCGGTGTCGATGGCGACCAGCTCGGCCGCTTGGATGCGCGCCAGCCACGCCTCAAAAGCCTCCCACGTCAGGATGGTTTCGTAAGTGACGCCGGGCTGGGGCAAAGCGTCGGTGGCGGCTGGCTCGTCCACCGATTCGCCAGCGGGTTCCGCAAATAAATCGCCGGTGCCGCCGTCGTCTTTTTTCTTGCTGACGGGCACAGCGCCAGCAGAAGCAGCAGGGGCAGCCAGCGCACGCGCCAAGCCCTTGAAGCCGTATTGATCATAAAAATCACGCAAAGCGCCCGTCTGCTGTGCGCCGATAGCTATGCTTTCCATAGCTGGCAGGCCGGGCAAATGTGCGCTCAAATCGCAGTCGGTTTTGATGGTGACCAGTTGGCGCGCGGTGGGCAGCCAGTCGAGTGCGCCGCGCAGGTTTTCGCCGACGACGCCTTTGATGTCCGCCGCGTGGGCGACGATGGCGTCCAGCGAGCCGTATTGCATCAGCCATTTGGCGGCGGTCTTGGCGCCAACTTTGGGCACGCCGGGCACGTTGTCCACCGCGTCGCCCACCAGCGCCTGAAAGTCCACCATCAGCGGCGGCGGCACGCCAAATTCAGCGGTGACGCCGGCGACGTCGCGTTTTTTGCCGTTCATGGTGTCGATGACGGTGGTGTGCGCGTCCACCAGCTGGCTCAGGTCTTTGTCGCCGCTGGAGATGACGACGTTGATGCCTTGGCGCGCGGCCATGACGGCCAGCGTGCCAATCACATCGTCAGCCTCGACGCCGGGCACGGCCAGCACCGTCCAGCCCAGCAGCCGCACCACCTCGTGGATGGGCGCAATTTGTGCGCGCAGGTCGTCCTCCATCGGCTTGCGCTGGGCTTTGTAAGCGGGGTAAATCTCGTCACGAAAGGTGCCGCCCGGCGCGTCAAAAACGCACACCGCGTAGTCGGCGCGCACCTCTTTGCGCAGCGCGCCGACCATGTTGACCATGCCGCGAAGGGCGCCGGTGGCGGCGCTGCTGGGGTCGCCGGGCACGGCGCGCAGGTCGGGCATGGCGTGGTAGGCGCGGTAAAGGTAGCTGGAGCCGTCAATCAGCACCAAGGTTTTTTGTTCAGTCATGGGGCAATTGTGCATGGGGGTTGCCAGCAGTTTGTGCTAGGTGGTGGTGTAATCAGCCCCTTCTGTTGACCCTTAACCCCTTGGTGATTGCGATGAAAAAATGGCTTGCGTTCTTGATCAGTGCCGCGTCCACGCTGGCGTTTGCTGGGGTGGAGTTCAAAAATGTGCCCGAGCCGATGCACAAGCCCTTTAGCAACCACAAGCTCAAAACCGTCGAGCTGGACAAGGGCGGCCTGCTGCGCGTGCAGATGGACAAACCCGCCGTCAGCGAGCTGGTGTATTCCAACTTCATCATCCACGGCATTTGTGCCACCAAATGGCGCAACCCCGAGCGCTTTGCCACGCTGGATCTGACACGCGTCGAACTGCTGGACGCCAACGCCACCGAGGGCTTTGCCTTTGACGCGCGCGGCGATATTTGCGAGCAAATCGGCCGTACTGGCCAAAACGTCAAGCTGCTGGTCGACCAGCGCAGCGTGGTGTGCAGCGCCGGCGTCTGCCCGCCAGCGCGTTAATTTTTAGGCCGCAGCGGCGCTGGCGCTGCGGCGCAGCGCCCTGCTAGGGATTGCCCACCCCCCTACAATCGCGCCATGCGCGTCGTCCCACTCCTTTTGCTGCTGGCTTTGGCCAGTAGCCCCGCCCTGGCCCAAAATACCAGTCAAAACCCTGTTCAGCCCAATACCAGCAAGCCTGAGCAGCTATCAAACCAAGAGCAAGCCCCCGGCCGCCTCAACCAGCGCAGCGAGCGCATTCGCGTTGAAGACGAGGGCAGCCGCATTGACGAGCTGCGCGTCGGCGGACAAACCCAAAGCATCAGCGTGCAACCCAAGGTGGGCAACCTGCCAGCCTACGAGGTGCAGCCCTCGGATGGCGTGCGCAACCGCGCCCGCAATGGCGCCGAGACCGATACCGGCACCCGCGTTTGGAACCTGAAAAAATTCTAAATTCTGATTGCTGGGCGCGCCAGCGGCTCGTTGTGAGCTGCTGGCGTGGCTTTTTATGTGTAAGCCTTTCTTTTCTTGTGTTCTGAGCCATGGCCGTATTTACCAAAGTCTCGCCCAAAGAAGCGCGCGCGCTGCTGCAACGTCTGCAACTGGGCGAGCTGCGCCAGTTGCGTGGCATCGAAGGCGGTATTGAAAACACCAACTACTTCCTCACCACCGAGTCGGGCGAGTTTGTGCTGACGCTGTTTGAGCGCCTAAGCGCCGAGCAGCTGCCGTTTTATTTGCACCTGATGCGCCACTTGGCCCGCGCCGGCATTCCGGTGCCCGACCCGCAGGCCGACCAGCACGGCAACATCTTGCACAGCGTCTGCGGCAAGCCCGCCGCCGTGGTCAACAAGCTGCATGGGCGCAGCCAGTTGGCGCCGCAAGCGGTGCATTGCGCCGCAGTGGGCGCCATGCTGGCGCGAATGCACTTGGCCGGGCGTGGTTTTGAGCGCCAACAGCCCAATCTGCGCGCCCTGCCATGGTGGAACGAGACGGCGCCAGTGGTGCTGCCCCATTTGCACGCCGAGCAGGCGGCGCTGCTGCAGTCTGAGCTGGCCTATCAAAACCACATTGCCGCCTCATCGGCCTACACCGCACTGCCACGCGGGCCGGTACACGCCGACTTGTTCCGCGACAACGTGATGTTTGAGGGCGAGCAGCTGAGCGGATTTTTTGATTTTTACTTTGCCGGCATCGACAGCTTTTTGTTCGACTTGGCGGTGTGCCTCAACGACTGGTGCATCGACTGGGAAAGCGGCGCGCACGACGCGCCGCGCTGTGAGGCCATGCTGGCGGCGTACCAAGCGGTGCGCCCGCTGACGGCAGCCGAGCGCAGCCTGCTGCCCGCCATGGCGCGCGCCGGGGCGCTGCGGTTTTGGATCTCGCGCCTGTGGGACTACTACCTGCCGCGCGAGGCCCAAGTGCTCACGCCGCACGACCCGCGCCACTTTGAGCGCGTACTGCGCCAGCGCATTGCCCAGCCGGTGCAGGTCACGGACAACCTATGAAGCTCAATATCGTCCCGGCCCGCACCGGCGTCAGCTGGGTCAAGGGCGGCATTGGCGTGTTTTGGCGCCAGCCCATGGCGATGGCGGCGCTGTTTTTTATGACCATGGCCGCCATGTCACTGGCCTCTATGGTGCCTTTGATTGGCACGGCGCTGGCGCTGGCGCTGCTGCCATCGGCCACGCTGGCAATGATGGTGGCCTCCGCCGAGGCGCTGCAAGGGCGCTTTCCGACGCCGACGGTGCTGCTGGCGGCGTTTCGCACCGGGCGCCAACAGCTGCGCCATATGTTGGTGCTGGGCGCCCTGTATGCCAGCGGCTTTATGGCGGTGATGGGGATGTCGGCGCTGTTTGACGGCGGCCAGTTTGCGCAGGTGTATTTGGGCGGCGCCGCCATCACCCGCGAAGCGGCCGAGAGCGACTCCTTTCAGCGCGCCATGTGGGTGGCCATGGCGCTGTATCTGCCGCTGTCGCTGCTGTTTTGGCACGCGCCGGGGCTGGTGCATTGGCACGGCGTGCCACCGGTGAAAAGCCTGTTTTTTAGCCTTGTCGCCTGCGTGCGCAACTTTGGCGCGTTTGTGGTGTTTGGGTTGGCGTGGTTTGGCGTGTTTGCTATGGGCGGGGTGCTGATCAGCCTGGTGTCGGCCTTGCTGGCAGTGCTGGGCGTGTTCAGCGCCGAGAGCGCCCCCAGCGCCATTGGCGGGCTGATGATGGGGCTGGCGATGGTGATGGCGGCCATGTTTTTCAGCTCCATCGTCTTTAGTTTTCGCGACTGCTTTCAGCCGCCGCAGGCTGAACCGGACAGCAACCCCAACGATAGCGGCGCCTAAGGCAGCAGCCGAAAGACGTCCAAGGTGCGGTTGAGCACCCCGGCGTTAAAGCTCATGGCCGAGGCGGCGGCGGCAGACTCTTCGACCAAGGCGGCGTTTTGCTGCGTCACCCGATCCAAGTCGGCCACGGCCTCATTGACCTGGGCAATACCAATCGCCTGCTCGTGCGTGGCAGTGCTGATGGAGTCCATCAACTGGTTCACCTGCGCCACCGATTGCACCACCTCGTCAATGGTTTGGCTGGCGGACTGCATCTGCCCAGCACCGCGCTGAATGTGCCCGCTGGACTCGCCAATCAGGCCGCGAATCTCGCCCGCTGCTGCTGCGCTGCGCTGCGCCAGTGCGCGCACTTCGCTGGCCACCACGGCAAAGCCACGGCCTTGTTCGCCGGCGCGCGCCGCCTCGACCGCAGCGTTGAGCGCCAAGATGTTGGTCTGAAACGCAATGCCCTCAATGGTGGCAATGATCTGGCCCATCTTGCGCGAAGACTGCTCAATCGACTGCATCACCGCGCTGATGTCGGCCACGGCCCTGCCGCCTTGGTGCGCCAAATCGGCACTGTGCGCGCTTTGTTGCAGCACCTGTTTGACGGTGTCGACCGACTGGCGCACCGTGCTGGACAGCTCCTCCATCGACGCCGCCGTCTCTTGCAGGCTGCTGGCCTGCGACTCGGTGCGCGCCGACAGGTCTTGCGCGCCGTGGGCAATCTCGCTGGAGATGCGGCCAAAGCCGCCAATTTCGGCGCGGGCGTCGCCAATTACGGCGCGCGTGTTGACTTGCACTTGCTGCAAGCGCTCCATCAACATCGCCATCGGGTGGCGCTCAGAAATGGGTTTTTCAAACTCCTCGTTGGGCGCGACTGAGCAGCCAGCAAGGCTGATGGCCAAGCGATTGGCGTCGTTCAACCCTCGGGTGATGCGTCGGTGAAAGCGCCACAACATAAAACACGACAGCAACACCACGGCCAGCGCTTGCAGCGCCAACACCTCAGCCCCCGCCCAGCCCATGGCCGTGGGCAACAGCGCAGCCGCCCACAACGGCAGCAGCATGGCCATCAAACGCTGCGTAAAGCTGGCGCGGTCTAAGCGCTGAATTTGGTTGCGCAGCCCCTTGAAACGCACCCGCCCAGCGTGCAGATAAAAGCGCTGCTTGCCCGATTCGCGCTGCTGCTTAAGGCGCTCGTACAGCGCCTCGGCACTGCGCACCTCGTCGCGCGAGGGCTTGGAGCGCACCGACATATAGCCGCGCGGCTTGCCGTTTTCCATGATGGGCGTGACGCGGGCGCGCACCCAATAAAAATCACCGTTTTTGCGCCGGTTTTTGACGATACCAATCCAACTGCGGCCATGGCCAATGGTGGACCACAAGTCTTTAAATGCCTCTGGCGGCATATCCGGATGGCGCACCATGCTGTGCGGCTGTCCCATCAACTCTTCCATGTCGTAACCGCTCACACGGGCAAATGCCGCATTGCAGTGAATCATGACACCCTTATGGTCAGTGGTAGACATCAGCAGCTCTTCGCTGGAAAACTCGTGCTCGTTGCCCGTCACGGGCAGGTTGATTCGCATGAAAACACTCCTTGGCAATGGCTTGGAGTGTAAAAAATATTTGTTACGTCCTAGTAATACTTCGACAACACTTTAAAAAATGTCGGTTTTGTGTCACAAGGCATCTACCGCAGTACCAGCCCCCAATAAAGCTGGGTACGGGTACGGGAGGACGCGGCGCCTTACACGCTGGGACAGGTGCTGGCGCTGGCACGTGGATAAGTGCCGGGCATCAGGATCGATGTGTCCACAGTTTGGATGTCGGTGTGGCCGCAAAACGCCATGGTCACGTCCAGCTCTTTGTGGATCATCTCCAGCGCCCGGGTCACGCCGGCCTCGCCGTAAGCGCCAAGGCCATAGACCATGGCGCGGCCAATCATGGTGCCGCGTGCGCCCAGCGCCCACGCCTTGAGCACGTCTTGGCCCGAGCGGATGCCGCCGTCCATCCACACCTCAATCTGATCGCCCACCGCCGCGGCAATGGCGGGCAGTGCGCTGATGCTGGACGGCGCGCCGTCCAACTGGCGCCCGCCGTGGTTGCTGACGACGATGGCATCGGCGCCGCTGTGGACTGCCAGGCGCGCGTCTTCGACGTCTTGGATGCCTTTCAAAATCAGCTTGCCGCCCCATTGCGCTTTAACCCACGCCACGTCGGCCCACGACAGGGTCGGGTCAAACTGCTCGTTGGTCCACGAGGCCAGCGACTGCATATCGCTCACGCCCTCGACGTGGCCGACCAGGTTGCGAAAGGTGTGCCGGCGCGTGCCCAGCATCCCCAGGCACCAGCGCGGCTTGGTGGCCATGTCCAGCAAATTGCCCAGCGACGGAATGACCGAGGCGCGCATATCGTTTTTGATGTCCTTGTGGCGCTGGCCAATCACCTGCAAGTCCAGCGTCAGCACCAGCGCGCTACAACCGGCCACGCGGGCGCGCTCAATCATGCGGGCCATGGCCTGGCGGTCGCGCATCATGTAGAGCTGAAACCAAAACGGCGCCGTAGTGTGCGCCGCCACGTCTTCTATCGAGCAAATGCTCATGGTCGAGAGCGTGAACGGGATGCCAAATTTTTCTGCCGCACGCGCTGCCTTGATTTCGCCATCGGCGCTTTGCATTCCGGTCAGGCCCACGGGCGCAATGCACACCGGCATCTTCGCGTTGACGCCGACCATGCGCGTGGCGGTGCTGCGCCCTTCCATATTCACTGCCACGCGCTGGCGCAGCTTGATGCGTTGAAAGTCGTCCGAATTGGCGCGGTAGGTGCTCTCAGTCCACGAGCCAGAGTCGGCGTAGTCATAAAACATACGCGGCACGCGCCGCTGGGCGACCACGCGCAAATCTTCAAGGCAGGTAATTTTGGAGAGATCGGTCATGCAAAGGCTCCTGGTGTGGCGGCGGGTGCGTGCATGGTAGGGGCAGCGCACAGCGCTGCACAGCAGCGCCCAACGCAGCGTCAGGCGGCGTCAGCAACGCGCTCGAATTCGCCCTCGGCGGCGCTGAACAGGCGAAACTGCATCCGACCGGCACGCTTGGCGGCGTACATGGCGGCGTCGGCGTGGGTGGCCAGCTCTTCAAATGTGGCGCCGTGCTGCGGATACATGGCAATGCCGCCGCTGACGCCGACAGCCAAGGCGCGCTGTTGCACTTGCAGCGGCTGGGCGCAAATGGCCAAAATTTTGCGCGCCACCACGCAGGCTTGCTCCATGCTGTCGAGCCCCGGCAGCAGCGCGATAAATTCATCGCCGCCTTGGCGGCACACGGTATCGGACTGGCGCACCACGGCGCTCAAGCGCTGGGCAAACTCAATCAGCAATAAGTCGCCGGTGTCGTGGCCCAGCGTGTCGTTGATTTGCTTGAAACCATCGAGATCAAAGTACAGCAGCGCCACTTGGTGGCCGCCGCGCTGCGCCAGCGCCAGCGCTTGGTAGGCGCGCTCGCGCAGCAGTACGCGGTTGGGCAGGTCGGTCAAGGCGTCGTAATGCGCCAAATGCGCCAAGCGCGAGGCCATCGCCGCCGACTCGGTGATGTCGTGCAGCACCATCACCGCGCCAGTCACCTGGCCGTGGCGGTCGGTGATGGGGCTGGCCGATTCTTCGACATCAAACACCCGCCCATCGGCGCGCTGCAACACCACGCCGCGCGTGGGCCCAAAGGTGCGCACTTGCTGTAGCGCTTGGCACAGCGGACTGGCCTCGGTGGCGGCGCGCCCGGCCACGCGCAGCGGCGCTACTTGGTCAATGTGCTGGCCAGCGGCGGTAAACGCCTGCCAGCCAGTCATGCGCTCGGCCACGGGGTTGAGGTAGGTGATGCAGGCTTGGGCATCGGTACACAGCACCGCGTCGCCAATCGATTGCAGCGTCAGGCGCATCCGCTCTTTTTCTTCAAACAGCTCGTTCTCCATGCGCTTGCGTTCGGTGATGTCGGTGATCTGCACAAACACGCCGCGCACCACCGGCGCACTGTCTGGCGCACCCTCAGGCGCGCTTTCCATGTCGGGCACGTAGGAGACGATGGTGAAGCGCTCGTGGCCGTGGGCGTTGCGCATGGTGCGCTCAAACAGTTGGCGCTGGCCCTGCAAGGCGCGCTCAATATAGATCTGAGACTGGGCATAAGCGGCATCTCCGAGCACCTCACGGATATGCGCTTTGCGCAGCGCCTCGGCGCTGATGCCAAACCAGTCTTCATAAGCGCGATTGGCAAACCGATTGCATCGGTCACGATCCCAATACGACACCATTGAGGGCAAGTTATGCAAGATGGTGCGCAAGTCGTGCTCGGCCTGCTGTAGTTCGGCGCTGACTTGCTGGCGTGCTGCCAGCTCGCGCGCAAACAACACCGCCAAGCCAATGCAAGCCACCATCAGCACCAAGGCAAAACTGCCCAACCACCAAGCGCTGCGCCGCCAGTGGGCCAAGATGGAGTCGGTCGACTGCGCCACGTTGATGATCAACGGGTAGCTGCCCACGTGCTCAAACGAGTACATCCGCTGCACGCCGTCAAGAGTGGCGGTGCCGACAAAAATGCCACTGGGGGCGGCCAGCATCTGCTGCATATTGGGCGTGCCAGCAAGGCTGCGCCCCACATCGGCGCCCTTGTACGGAAAACGGGCCAACACAAAGCCATCGCGGCGAAACAAGTTCGAACCGCTGTTTTTGCCCAAGTCCAGCGCGCGCAGCAAGTCGTTGAAGTAGCCCAGCCGCAGCGCCACCACCACCACGCCGGCAAATTGGCCCTGCCGGTCAAAGTAGGCCCGGCTCAGCGGCAGGACAAACTCTTCGCCGTAGTGCGTTTTTTGCGGCTGACCAACGTACAGGCCTTCTTGCGCAGCGCTGCTGTGGGCAATGAAGTAGTCGGCAGTGGCAAGGTTGACCTGCTTGGCCAAGACACGTCCGCTGCTGTGCAGCAGAACGCGGCCCTTCGCATCGCTCACGCTGACGGCGGCCACTGCGGGCGAGCGCAGCGAATGGTCAAACAGCACCTGATCGCGCAACTCGGGCGGCAAGGCCATGATCTCGGGCTTGGCTGCGTTGTCGGCCAAGCCGACCATCGAGCGATTAAAGTTATCGAGCGAGCGCCCCACGCTTTTTTTCAGCGCCTGCACCAAATTGGCGTTGGTGGTGCGGGCGTAATTCCAGCCGTCTTCCTTGATGGTCAACACCGCGTACGCAAACAGTGCGCCAATGCCCAGCGACAGCAGCACTGCCAGAGCAATCAAGCGAAAAGTAGGAGAAAGACGCATGGACAGCGGGCAAGGAAAAAACCAGTGAATGTAAACAATTGTCGCGGCCTGTGTTGGCGCAGCACAAAAAAAGGCCAATAGCTGACGGATAACTGGCTTGGTCAGCGCGCCAGCACGCCAGCGCCGCGCACTTCTAGGCGCACCTCGTCCAGCAGCCGGCCTTGGCCATCGGTCAGCTGCACGGTGTGGCGTCCCGGCCACGGCGGCCAGGCGTATTGCGCGCCTTCGGCCAGCAGCTTGCCGTTGCGGCGCCACTGCAAGCGCGCACCAGCGGGTGCGGGCGATGCCGCCAGCTGCACGCGCTGGTGCGCAGGCGGAATGTCCGGATCCAGCGCCACGATGGCGCCATTGACTGGCTGGGTGATGCGCACGGCGGCCAAGTCCAGCGCATCCGATGGCTGATTTTTGGCATTTTTTAGGTCTTTTCGGCCTCTAGCCCTTATTGCGCCTGCGCCTACAGCTCTGTTTTCAATAGCAAAAACGGCCTGCTGCGTACCCGGCAAGAACCACTCGGGGCGCGCGGCTTCCAGCGGCCCCGGCTCCACTCCTTGTCCCAGCGTTTGCTGCGCCGCCACGCCAAAGCGCACCGCCGCCGACACCAGCCCCCGCGGCGGCTGGGGCGCGCGGCTTGGCTCGTTGGCGTGCAAATACGCCATGACGGCAGCCCACACGGGCGCTGCGCCGCTGCTGCCGCTGACGTCGTGCATCGCCGCGCCGCTGGCGTTGCCCACCCACACGCCCACGGTGTAGCGCTGCGACCAGCCGACCGCCCAGTTGTCGCGCATGTCTTTGCTGGTGCCGGTTTTGACCGCCGTCCAAAAGCGCGTCGCCAGCACGCTGTCGGTGCCAAAGGTGCGCGCGCGGGCGTTGGGGTCAGACAAGATGTCGCCGACGATGAAGGCCGCGCCCGCGTCCAGCGCGCGGGTGAATGCGGGTTTGACAGTGGGAGTCAACAACGCCGGTGCCACCGGGCTAAACAGGCCGCCGTTGGCCAGCGTGCGAAAGGCGTTGCTCAGGTGCAGCAATTGCACCTCGCTGCTGCCCAGCGCGAGGCTGTAGCCAAAGTAGCCGCCGCTCTCGCGCAGCGGCAGTCCCACCGCCTGCAGTTGCCGAAAAAACGCCTCGGGCGACACCATCACCAGCGCGCGCACTGCCGGCACGTTCAGCGACGCCGCCAGC
>JAGNSH010000208.1 GCA_017988165.1 Giesbergeria sp.
TCCAAGCTACGACATCCTGCGCCACAACGGCCTGCCCATTGGCAAGCGCGACTTCATGGGCGCTTACTGAGCTGGGCTTCTGAATTGCGCAGGGCAACCCTGCACCCATTTGCATCAAAACGGGCTGCAGCGCTTGTGCAGCAAGCGCTGGCAGCTATCGAAATCAAAGCGTTTTGTGGTTTGGAGGCGCTGTGTTGGGTTGCTGGTGCAACCCAACCTACCGGGCCTCTTACTCCTTGATTGATAGCTGCTTGCGCTTGCTGCATAAGGGATAGAGGCCGTTTTTACGCTTAATCTGAGCCGTATTTTTCAATTTGCGGCTCATGACGGACACCCTTCCTCCACTGCACGTACCATCACGGCTGCTTTTATTTCGCCCGCTTGCGGGCTTCAACGGAGAAAACTGATGTTCAGTCATGTGATGGTGGGTGCGAGTGACTTGGAAAAATCCAAGCTGTTTTACGACGCGGTGCTGGGCACGCTGGGCTTGGCTCCTGGGGTGGCCAACAAGCAGCGCTATTTCTACCGCAGCCCAACCGGCAACTTTGCCATCACCACGCCCATCAATGGCGAGGCCGCTTGCCACGGCAATGGCAACACGATTGGCTTTAACGTCGATTCGCCCGCGCAAGCCGATGCCTTTCACAGCGCCGGCGTCGCCCACGGCGGCAGCAGCTGCGAAGACGCTCCCGGCTGGCGCGAAACCCCGGTCGGCAAGCTGTACTTGGCCTATCTGCGCGACCCCGACGGTCACAAAATCTGCGCCCTGTTTCGCCCCGCCGCTTAAATAACCCAGGGCCAGCGCGTGCAATCTGCCAGTGATGCTTGGTTTGACGAGGCGTATTACCAGCGCTTTTATTTCGACAAAAAAACCAGCGTGGTTGACCCCGGCCATGTCGAGCGGCTGGGGGCGTTTGTGTGCAGCTATCTGCAATACCTGCGCGTGCCGGTGGCGCGGGTGCTGGACGTGGGCTGCGGCATTGGCTTGTGGCGCGAGGTAGTGGCGCGGCATTTTCCGCTGGCGACGTTTCAGGGCGTCGAATACAGCCCGTATCTGTGCCAGCGCTTTGGTTGGCAGCGCGGCTCGGTGGTGGACTACCGGGCTGATGCGCCGTTTGACTTGGTCATTTGCCAAGGCGTGCTGCCGTATTTGAGCGCGGACGACGCCAAGGCCGCCATGGCCAATTTGGGGCGGTTGTGCCGGGGCGCGCTGTACCTCGAAGCCGTCACGCGCGAGGACTGGGAGCTGGGCATTTTGGACGAGGGCTTGACCGACGCGCGGATGTTTCGCCACCGCGCCCAGCTGTACCGGCGCGGCCTGAGCAGCCACTTTGCCGAAGTCGGCGGCGGCGTCTGGCTCAGTGAGCACGCCGAGGTGCCGCTGTTTGCCCTCGAAAGCGTGGGGCGGCGTTGATCTGGCGCTGCCAGTAAAAATCGACAAAAATTTATTTTGATAGCTGCTAGCGCTTGCTGCATAAGGGCTACAGCCGGTTTTTTTCTAAATTTATGTTGTTGACCTCCGCCCCACCCACCAGCGCCTGCATTCCCGACTTTCGCCTCGACATGGTCGGCGAGCCTTGCCCGTACCCGGCGGTCGCCACGCTCGAAGCCATGCCGCAACTGGCACCGGGCCAAATTTTGGAAGTGGTGTCGGACTGCCCGCAGTCGATCAACAACATTCCGCTGGATGCCAAAAACCACGGCTACGAGGTGCTAGAAATTCAGCAAGACGGGCCGACAATTCGCTACCTGATTCGCCGCTAATTTCCGCTAATCGCCACTAATCACCGTTAACCCACCTTCATTCAAGGAGCCTTCAATGCAAAAAGTTTTGATCATCATCCATGCCGCGCCCTATGGCAGCGAGCGCTGTTTGTCTGGCCTGCGCGTGGCCGCCGCACTGGCGGCGCACGCCACCGAGGAGGTGCAACTGCGCATCTTTTTGATGTCGGACGCCTCGTTTGTCGGCCTGCCCAACCAGCAAGACGGCAGCGGCAACGGCAGTGGCCTGCAAGCGATGGTTGAGCAGTTGGTGGACTGCGGCGCGACGATTCGGCTGTGCCGCACCTGCGCTTTGGCGCGCGGCTTGGGTGATTTACCGCTGATCAAAGGGCTAGAAATTGGCACCTTGCCCGAGCTGGCCAACTGGACGCTGGACGCCGACAAGGTGCTAACGTTTTAAGCGGCTAAGGCGCGCCGCGCCCGCACCGCAGCGGCCAGCTGTTGCAGCACCGGCACGGTTTGCACCATGCTGATGCAAGCGTCGGTCACCGACACGCCCACCTTGAGCGGCTGGCCGATGACGATGTCTTGGCGGCCCTCGTTCAGGTGGCTTTCAATCATCACACCGGTGATGCGGCTGTCACCTGCGGCCACTTGCGCTGCCACATCGGCGGCGACGTCGATTTGCCGCTGGTGTTGCTTGCTGCTGTTGGCGTGCGACACATCGATCATCACCTGCGGGCGCAGGCCCGATTTTTCGAGCAGCGCGCAGGTCGCGTCCACGTCGGCGGCGGCGTAGTTGGTTTGCTTGCCGCCACGCAAAATCACGTGGCAATCTTCGTTGCCGCGCGTTTCAAAAATGGCCGCTTGGCCCATTTTGGTCATGCCCATAAAGGCGTGCGCCGACTGCGCCGCCAAGATGGCATCGCTGGCCACTTTGAGGCCGCCGTCGGTGCCGTTCTTAAAGCCGACCGGGCAGCTCAAACCGCTGGCCAGCTGGCGGTGGCTTTGGCTCTCGGTGGTGCGCGCACCAATCGCGCCCCAGCTGACCAAGTCGCTAATAAATTGCGGACTGAGCAAGTCCAAAAACTCGGTGCCCACCGGCAGGCCCAGCGCCAGCACGTCCAGCAGCAGCGCGCGCGCCATTTCTACGCCTTCGTTGATGGCAAAGCTGTCGTCCATGCGCGGGTCGTTGATGTAGCCCTTCCAGCCGACGGTGGTGCGCGGCTTTTCAAAGTACACGCGCATGACGATCAGCAGCTCGCTTTGCAGCGCCTGTGCCTGCACTTGCAGTTGGCGCGCGTACTCCATGGCTTGGTCGTGGTCGTGGATGGAGCAGGGGCCGACAACGACGATCAACCGGTCGTCTTGCCCATGCAGCACGCGCGAGATGGCGGCGCGGCTGGACTCGACCAGCGCCTGCGCCGCATCGGGCGCAGGCAGCCATTCTTGCAACAGCGCAGGTGTGACCAGCGGGCGCACGGCTTTGATGCGCGTGTCGTCGATGCGGGTGGTGTCAAGGGTCGAAAGCGCCGAGGGCGCAGCAGGGGTGTGGTGCGTAGTCATAGGGTGCTGATTGTCGCGCCAGACAGCTCGGCCTCAAGGTCGGCGAAACGCCACCTGCTGGGCTGACCAGTATTTGCCATCCAAGCGATCTAGCCGCACGGTGCCGCCGCTGGAGGGGGCGTGGACAAAGCGGCCTTCACCGACATAAATGCCGGCG
>JAGNSH010000209.1 GCA_017988165.1 Giesbergeria sp.
AGCGCCGGCTCATCTCCATCGATTTGCGCGCCTCAAGCTCGGTGGTCAGGTGGCCTTTGGTCTCATAGGGCGTGCATTCGTCCAGCTGCATGGCGATGTCGCTGTTGAGCTGGGTTTGAATTTGCATGCTCACTTCGGGCGACATGAACAGCTTGTCGCCGTTGACCGGGCTGGCAAAAGTCACGCCTTCTTCGGTGATTTTGCGCATGGCGCCCAGGCTCCAAACTTGAAAGCCGCCCGAGTCGGTCAGGATGGGTTTGTGCCACTGCTCAAAGCCGTGCAGGCCGCCAAAGCTTTGCATCACCTCGCGCCCGGGGCGCATCCACAGGTGAAAGGTGTTGCCCAAAATGATTTGCGCGCCCATGTCGTGCAGGCTTTGCGGCATCACACCTTTGACGGTGCCATAGGTGCCCACGGGCATAAAAATGGGGGTTTGCACCGCGCCGTGGTTGAGGGTCAGAGTGCCACGGCGCGCATGGCTGGTGGGGTCGGTGGTGAGGAGGTCAAACTGCAACATAGGGCGCGATTGTCCCAGATGGCTGGGTCGGCGCAACACGGCCACAGCGCCGCTACACTGGCCTTTACTGCTTCAAAAAAAGGAATTGCCATGCTGAAAATTTTGATCGCCGTCGATGGCTCGAACTTGGCGCTGGATGCCGTCCACCACGCGGTGCAACTGGCACAGCACGGTTTGAGCGCCAGCGTGGTGCTGGCCAATGTGCAAGAGCCCGCGTCGCTGTACGAGCTGGTGGTGTCGCGCGACCCGCAGTTGATTGCCCAGGCCAGCGAGGCCGCCGGCGAATTTTTGATGGCGCCAGCACGTGCGTTGCTCGACGCCGCCGGCGTGGCGTACGAAGTGGCGGTGGGCGTGGGCGACCCGGCGCATACGCTGGTCGACATGATTGAAAGCCTGGCCTGCGACATGGCGATTTTGGGCGCGCGCGGCCAAGGCGCTATCAGCAGTGCGCTGCTGGGTTCGGTGTCGCAAGCGGTGGCCCACGCCAGCCCGGTGCCGGTGACCATCGTGCAGCACGCGCCCGACGTGATGCAGGAGCAAGAAGCGCTGGCCAGCGACAGCAGCGCCGATATTTTGGAGAATTTTCGCGGCGCTGCCTGAGCGCCTGCACTGGCGTGGGCGCGCCGTGCCGTTCAGGCGGCGCGCCGGTAGACCGGGGCAGTGCGCCCGGCTTGCAATTTGCCGTGCGGCAAAGTGGCTAGGCGCTGAAACATACGGCGCACGTAGCCCGTGATCCACAGACATTTGTTGATTTCTTCGACCGGCAGCGGGCCAGAGACCACCACGATGTCGTTGGCCTCTTGCTGCGCCCCAGCGGCGCGTAGGCGCCGGCGCGTCATGGTGGCCCACGACTGGATGCGCATCGGGTTGCCGTGCTGGTGTACTTGGCCGGTGTGGGCATCAAAGGCAATGGCCACCAAGTCTGTTTTGAGCTTAAAGCGGCGCTCGCCTGTGACTGCGCTGGGTGTGTCGCGCATATCGTACAAGTAATAGCTGCCAGCTTTGAGCTGGTATTGCAGATCCATGGTTGCTCCTCTGTAGGCGCATTGTCAGCCAACAGCGCGCGCAGCAAGGGCGCGAAGTGCGCCGTGAAGCCGGCGCTTATCGCTTAAAAATCCACCAAACTCAGCCCCACGCTGAACACCGTGCGGCGGCGGTTGTAGTCGATCAGGCTGTCGCCATAGCCGCTGAACAACTGGGTGTGCAAGCGCAAATTGCTTTTGCCACCCGCAAAACCGGTGCCCAGCGTTTGCAGCCACTCCACGCGCGCCGAGCCGCGCCCAGGGCTGCGCAGCGCGTGGCGCAGCGTCATGCCCACCAAATTGTCGGGGTCGTAGCTCCAAA
Source organism: Giesbergeria sp. (assembly GCA_017988165.1). GTDB lineage: Bacteria > Pseudomonadota > Gammaproteobacteria > Burkholderiales > Burkholderiaceae_C > Simplicispira. The sequence goes on from JAGNSH010000209.1 coordinate 1,862, forward strand.
ACGCTGACAACTCGCCCCGGCCAACGTAATCGCTGATGCCTGGGTTGTCATCGTTGTGGCTGCGCTCGCCAATGCGCTGCCAGACGCGCGCTTGCACACGCCAGCGCTGGCCCAGCTCCATGCCGGCCATCAGGTACACCCGGTTCCAGCTGCGCGACAGTGGCAGGCTCTGGCCGTTAGATTGGTGTACCACGCCGATGCCGCTGTAGCGCAGGCGCCAGCCCCCGGGCAAGGCGGCGTCGGTGGGGTAGACGTAGATCACTTCGGGCTCGTGATCGGTGTTGCGAAATGGCCGCGAAATATCGGGACTGAACAGCTGCCAGTACGACTGCTGGGTGTAGCCAAACCACAGCGAGTCTTTGCGCGGGTTGTCACCCTGCGTCAGCATCCCTTGGGCGATTTTGGTGCGCACCGAAAGTTGGATGCGGTTTTCTACCCGGCGGTAATCGACTGGCGTGGCTGCGCTGTGCGCGTCGGCGCCGGAGCTGGGCTGGCGGTTGACGTTGCTGCCCCGGGTCACCGAGACCGAAATGGGCCGATAACCGCGAAAGCTGAAAGTGCCGCAGTCGCTGCCGCTCTCTAGCTCCCAAAAGCGCGACAAGTCAGAGTAGGCCGGGTTGCGGCAGCCTTCGGGGCTGATGATTTCAATCACCGGCGGCGCCTGCGCCGTGTCCATCGGCGGCGGCACTGGAATAGGCGTCTTTTGCTGGCTGGCCCACTGGTCAAAACAGGCCAAACGCGCGGCGCTGTCAGCGGCTAAAGCGGTGCAGGCTTGCCAATGGCTGCTTTGCGCCAAAGCGGGCAGCGGCGCAGCACTGAGTAAAACGGCGGCAGCGCCAGCGCCCGCCCACACAACGCCAGCGCGGCTCATTGCCACACCGCCTGTTTGCGCAGCACAAACGCGATGCTGGTGTCGGTCGCCCCATCAGCGCCCCCATCAGCGCCCGGACTCATCCACTGGCCGCGAATTTCTTTACCGCATTGGCCCTCAACCACCTCGCCCAGCCAGGTGGCGGAGATGCGCTTGCCGTCCATCGATTCTTCTAGCGTCAACTCGCCAGCGTGGACGTCGCCGACCACCTGCGCGGTGCGCCCAGCGCGCTCCAGCGTGCCGCGCACACTGCCGGCCAGCTCGGGGTGTTGACCGAGGCGCAGCACGGTGGCGCCGCCGTGGCCGGGCAGGTCGGCGTGCCAGACGCCTTGCAGATGGCGGTGATCCATCTCGCTGGCCTGCGGGCAGGCGCTACTGACCGCCGGGGCGGGTAAATTTGAATGATTTTGGCCTCTAGCGCTTACCCCGTAAGCGCTAGCAGCTATCAAAATAAGAGTAAATAGGGTTTTCATGAAGCAAGGTTTTGATGGGCAGTAGCCGCCGCTTTGGCGGCAAATTCGGCGCGCAGGGCTTTGAGTTTGGCACGCGGGTCTTCGCGCGCGGTGGTTTTGTCCAGTGCCATTTCGGCAATAAAACGGCTCGGTTGTGCCGCGACCATTTCGCGGCCTTTTTTGCGTTTTTTGGTCCAGCTGACGGCCAGCGTGCGCTGGGCGCGGGTGATGCCAACGTACATCAGGCGGCGCT
>JAGNSH010000210.1 GCA_017988165.1 Giesbergeria sp.
TGCCCGACTTGATTGCCGCCGCAGCGGCCTATCCGCTGGACCCGGCCACGGGTTTGCCAGCGCTACCGCCGTATGTGTATTTGGCGGTGCCAGACAGCAGTGATGGCGGCAGCGGCAGTGGCTCCAGCGGCTTTGTGCGCCTGCCGACCGAGGCGCTGCGCCCGTGGCTGGCAGCGCTGCTGGAGCTGGTCGGCGACAAATCGCACGATTTCAGCGGCGATCAACTGCGCCTGTCGCACATGGACGCGCTGCGCACCAGCGCCGCTTTGGGTGAAGGCGTCCAGTGGCAGGGCGCGGCGGCGCTGCGCGCTTTGGTGCAGTCGCTGCAAGGCGGCGTCTTGCCCGAGGTGCCGGTACCCGCCAGCGTGCAGGCGCAGTTGCGCCCGTACCAACAGCAGGGCTTGAATTGGCTGCAGTTTTTGCGCACGCACGGCCTGGCGGGCGTGCTGGCCGACGATATGGGGCTGGGCAAAACGCTGCAAACGCTGGCCCATATCCAAGTAGAAAAAGACGCGGGGCGTTTGACGCACCCGGCGCTCATCATTGCCCCGGTCAGTTTGATGGGCAATTGGCAGCGCGAAGCAGCGCGTTTTTGTCCGCAACTGCGCAGCTTGGTGCTGCATGGCAAAGACCGCCACGCCGTGGCCGACGCCATCACAGAGCACGATGTGGTGATTGCACCGTATTCACTGCTGCAACGCGACCGCGCGCGCTGGCTGGCAGCGCAGTGGCACATGGTGGTGCTGGACGAGGCGCAAAACATCAAAAACGCCCACACCCACGCGGCGCAGGTGGTGGGGCAATTGCAAACCGGGCACCGCCTGTGCCTGTCGGGCACGCCGATGGAAAACCATTTGGGCGAAATTTGGAGTTTGTTTCACTTTTTGATGCCCGGCTTTTTGGGCAGTTACAAGCGTTTTACCGAGTTGTTTCGCACGCCGATTGAAAAGCAGGGCAACACCGAGCGGCTGGCGCAGTTGCGCGCCCGTGTCACGCCTTTTATGCTGCGCCGCACCAAGGCGCTGGTGGCGCACGAGCTGCCGCCAAAGATTGAAACCGTAGTCCAAGTGCAGCTGTCGGGCGCGCAGGCCGATTTGTACGAGACCATTCGTTTAGGCATGGAAAAAACCGTGCGCGAGGCGCTGGCCAGCAAAGGACTGGCCAAGTCGCAAATCACCATTTTGGATGCCTTGCTGAAACTGCGCCAAGTCTGCTGCGACCCGCGTTTGCTGGCGCTGGAGGCGGCCAAAAAAGTCAACACTTCGGCCAAACTAGAGCAATTGATGGAGATGCTGACCGAAATGCTGGCCGAAGGGCGGCGTGTGTTGCTGTTTTCGCAGTTCACCACCATGCTGGCGCTGATTGAGGCCGAGCTGAAAAAACGCCAACTGCCGTGGGTCAAGCTGACCGGACAAAGCCAAAAGCGCGACCAGATCATTGAGCGCTTTACCAGCGGCGAGGTGCCCTTGTTTTTGATCAGCCTGAAGGCGGGCGGCGTGGGCCTGAACTTACCGCAGGCCGACACCGTCATCCACTACGACCCGTGGTGGAACCCCGCCGTAGAGCAGCAAGCCACCGACCGCGCCCACCGCATCGGCCAAACGCAAAGCGTCTGGGTGCTCAAGATGGTGGCCCAAGGCACGATTGAGGAGCGCATCTTGGCGCTGCAAGAGCGCAAGGCGCAATTGGCCGGCAGCCTCTACAGCGAGACCGGCGCCGAGAAGGGGCCGCTGTTTACCGAGAGTGATGTGGCGCAGTTGCTGCAACCGCTCTTTATTCAATAGCTGAAGGCTTGCGCCGGTTAGGGGCTATAATGCCGCTCTCACGACCAAACGGGCGGGTACTTACCGCCCGTTTTTTTTGGCCGTTAGCTTTAGGAGCTCGAAGCCTCTTGGGGGTTATCGGGTTTTTTGTATTTCAAGGATTGAATAGAACACGTGGCATTGCAGCAAATCGTTGAGCAGACCGTAACCGGCCTGGGGTATGACTTGGTGGAGATCGAGCGCTGCCCCGGCGGCCTATTGCGCATCACCATCGATTGGCCTTGGCAGGTGCCTGCCGAGGGGGTAGAGCCGCTACCCGAAATCTTTGTCACCGTGGAAGACTGCGAAAAGGTCACGCGCCAGTTGCAGTTTGCCCTTGAAGTCGATGGCGCCGAATACAAGCGCTTAGAGGTCTCGTCGCCCGGTATCGACAGGCCCTTGCGCCACGAACAAGATTACGTGCGTTTTGCCGGATCGGTCGTTGATCTGACGCTTAAAGCGCCCATTGGCGTGGCCGCCGCAGCGGGGCAAGTCAGTGCGCTGCGCAAAAAATTTCGCGGCACGCTAGAGCGTGCTGAGGCTGGGGGTTGGCAAATCGTTTGGAGCGACGAGCCGCCCGCCAAGCCAGGTCACAGAGTCAGTAAGAAACGCGTGCCAGCGCCTTTACAGGCCTTGGGTTTTACGCTCGATGAATTGCGGGATGCGCGCCTGGCGCCGATCGTTGATTTCAAGGGACGCGCGGCAAAACCCGCAGCGCTACCGGATTGAGTGGCGTATTGGGCTGTTGGATGGTTGTAGTGGGCCAGGGTCGCAAGACCGTTGACCCTGGTGTACGAAACAGGAGAGTCGTTGCATGAATCGCGAATTATTGATGTTGGTTGAAGCCATTTCGCGCGAAAAGAACGTCGAGCGCGATGTGGTGTTGGGCGCGGTGGAGTTGGCTTTGGCGCAAGCGACCAAAAAGCTGTACCAAGGCGAAGTCGATATTCGCGTCGCACTCGATCGCGATAACGGAAATTACGAAACCTTTCGCCGTTGGCTGGTGGTGGCCGACGATGCCGGTTTGCAAAACCCAGAGGCTGAAGAGCTGCTGATGGATGCCACCGAGCGCGCCGCTGACGTCCAGGTGGGCGAGTACATCGAAGAGATCATCGAGTCGGTGCCCATTGGCCGGATTGGCGCTATGGCGGCCAAGCAAGTCATCTTGCAAAAAATCCGCGATGCCGAGCGCGAAATGCTGCTGAACGACTTTATGTCGCGCGGCGAAAAAATCTTCACTGGCACCTTAAAGCGCATGGACAAGGGCGACATGATTGTCGAGTCGGGTCGCGTTGAAGGCCGCCTGCGCCGCAGCGAGATGATCCCGAAAGAAAATCTGCGCAACGGTGACCGCGTGCGCGCCATGATCATGGAAGTGGACTTGACACTGCGCGGCGCGCCGATCATTTTGTCGCGCTCCGCGCCCGAATTCATGATTGAGCTGTTTCGCCACGAAGTGCCCGAAATTGAGCAAGGCTTGCTAGAAATTAAAAGCTGCGCCCGTGACCCCGGCAGCCGCGCCAAAATTGCCGTGCTGTCGCACGACCGCCGCGTCGACCCGATTGGCACCTGCGTGGGTGTGCGCGGCACCCGTGTCAACGCCGTGACCAACGAATTGG
>JAGNSH010000211.1 GCA_017988165.1 Giesbergeria sp.
ACGCGCTGCCCTACCACGCCGGTTTGCCGCAAGACGTGCGCCAGCAAAACCAAAACCGCTTTCTGCGCGAAGAAGGCGTGGTGATGGTGGCAACGATTGCCTTTGGCATGGGCATCGACAAGCCCGATGTGCGCTTTGTCGCCCACGTTGATATGCCGAAAAACATCGAAGGCTACTACCAAGAAACCGGCCGCGCCGGGCGCGACGGGCTGGCGGCTGACGCGTGGATGGCCTACGGCCTGAACGACGTCGTCAACCAGCGCCGCATGATTGACGAAAGCCCGGCGGCCGAAGAATTCAAGGCGGCGCTGCGCGGCAAATTGGACGCCCTGCTGGGCTTGGCCGAGGCCATTGACTGCCGCCGCGTGCGCCTGCTGGCCTATTTTGGCGAGGCGTCCACGCCCTGCGGTAACTGCGACAACTGCCTCAGCCCGCCAGCGGTGTGGGACGCCACCGACTGCGCGCGCAAGCTGCTCTCGACCATTTACCGCGTCCACAGCGCCAGCGGCATCAGCTTTGGCACCGGGCACATCATGGACATTTTGCGCGGCCAAAAAACCGAGAAAGTCGAGCAGTACGCGCACGACCAGCTATCGACCTTCGGCATTGGCGCGGAATTTACCGAGGCGCAATTGCGCAGCGTGCTGCGCCAGTTGCTGGCCACCGGCGCGGTGGGTTTGACCAAGGTGCATTTGGACAACGGCCACAGTTTTGACACGCTGTGCCTGAGCGAAGGCTCGCGCCCGGTGCTGCGCGGCGAAGTAGCGGTGCAGCTGCGCGAATCCATCGCCGCGCCGCGCGAGCGCAAGCGCCGCAGCCCCGCCGGCACCCTGCCCCCGGCAGCGGCGGCGCTAGACCAAGCAGCGCAGGTGCGCTTTATCAACTTGAAAGCGTGGCGCGCCGAAGTAGCGCGCGAGCACGGCCTGCCGGCGTATGTGATTTTTCATGACGCCACACTGGCCACCATTGCCCAGCAATGCCCGCGCACGCTGGGCGAGCTGCACGGCATCAGCGGCATGGGAGCCAAAAAGCTCGAAGCCTATGGCGCGGAGGTGCTGCGGGTGTGTGCGGGGTGAGCGCGTTGAATGCGGTGTTGGGTTGCTGGTGCAACCCAACCTACGGCTATCAAAAAAATAGCTATCACCGCCCGTATCTATTGGGCTAGAGGCCGATTTGACTGCTATTTTGCTGTGCTGGGCCGGTGGTTTTTGGCTTGCGGCAAGGGCGCTGGCGTATCGGGCGAGTGCAGCAAGCGCGCGTCCATCCAGCGCAGCAGGTCGCTCCACATGGAGCGCACTTCGGCGTCGCGCGGCATTTTCAGCGCGTGGTCGAGTTCGATGGTGACCACCGGCATCCCCTGCTGCACGCCGCCGTAGTGGCCGAGCGAGCCGGGAAACACGCCAACGCGGTCCAAGCGCAAACGCCCCAAGCGCTGGGGTGGTTCGTGCGGGCCGTCAAAGTCGAGCACTCCGTAGGGCGCGTGGATGCTGACCACCAACTGCGGCTCGAACGTGTCCATTTGCGTGTGCAAAAACTGCGATTCAGACTCGGACAGCGGCGCGGGGCCGGGCCAGCGGCGCGGGTCTTTGCGGGTGCGCTTTTCCCAGTAAATCGGCGCGTCGCGCTGCCATTGCGGCGTGTTGAAGTTGCGGTTTAAGTCGACGCCGCGCGCGTTGACGCGGCTGGGCTTTTTCGCCAAAAAACCGTCTGGGTTGAGCACCGGAATAAAGCGCCAATGCACCGCTTGGCCCATGGTTTGCATTTTTTCGGCCAAGCCAATCCAGTGCAGTGCCAGCGAGGCCGAGGTCAGCTCGTCGCCGTGGATGGCGCCGACCACCAGCACCCGCAGCGGCGCCAAAGCGTTGCCAGCGGTGGTTTGCACGCTGGCAGGGGTGTGGATGTCGCGCCAAAACAAGGGCCGCCCTTGCTGCGAACGCGCGCCACTGGGCACCAGTTGCGCCGCTTTGCAGCGCTGCGGGCCTACGCCCGGCAGGCGCGATAAGAACAACGCGCAGGCGTTGGCCGGCGCAGTCTGCGCTGCTGGCGTTGGCAGGGTACTGGCGGGGGCTGGGGCTGGGGCTACGGTCAGCCACAGACCGGCGGCAATAGCGCCCCAGCCACCAAAGAATTTAACGTGCGGTTTCAGGCAGTTCAATTTTGACTTCAAGCACTTCAAGGTTGTCTTGGCGCTCAAAATTAACGCTGATATCGGTCAGATCGATGGCGACGTATTTGGAGATAACCGCCAGCAATTCGCGCTGCAGCGCGGGCAAATAATCGGGTGTGGTGGCGTTGCGGCCATTGCGCTCGTGCGCCAAGATAATTTGCAGCCGCTCGCGGGCGACGTTGGCGGTTTTTTTCTCGCCTAAAAAAAGCGATAGCAAAGACATTATTTGGCTCCGCCAAAAATGCGCTTAAAGAAGCCGACTTTTTGCGGCTCAGTAAAGCGCAGCGGCCGCTCTTCCCCCAAAAAGCGCGCGACCAAGTCTTCATACGACTCGGCCACGTCGGTGCCTTTGAGGTGAATGGCGGGTAGGCCTTGGTTGGACGCTTGCAGCACCGCTTCGGACTCGGGCGTCACGCCAATCAGTTTGATGCGCAAGATGTCTTGGATGTCGCTCAGCGAGAGCATATGGCCCTCATCGACGCGGTTGGGGTTGTAGCGGGTGATCAACAAATGTTCGACCACGGGCGTGCCGCCGTCAATGGCGCGCTTGGTTTTGGAGCCAAGCATCCCCAAGATGCGGTCAGAGTCGCGCACCGAGGAGACTTCGGGGTTGGTCACTACCAGCGCTTCGTCGGCAAAGTGCATCGCCATCAGGGCGCCGCTTTCAATGCCAGCGGGCGAGTCGCAGATGATGAATTCAAAGTCCATCGCCACCAGCTCTTGCAAGACTTTTTCCACGCCCTCAAGCGTGAGGGCGTCTTTGTCGCGGGTTTGCGAGGCGGCCAGCACAAACAAGTTGTCGCTGTGCTTGTCTTTGATCAGCGCTTGGCTCAGGTTGGCCTCGCCTTGGATGACGTTGATGATGTCGTACACCACGCGCCGCTCGCAGCCCATGATCAAGTCCAGATTGCGCAGACCGACGTCAAAGTCGATCACGGCAGTTTTGTGGCCGCGCAGCGCCAGCCCCGAGGAGAAAGCTGCGCTGGTGGTGGTTTTACCAACCCCCCCCTTGCCAGACGTCACAACGACGATTTTGGCCATGTGTTGCTACTCTCTAAAAATAAAAATCAAAGCCGCTCGATCAGCAGCTTTTCGCCGTCGAGCCGTACTTGGGCCGGCTTGCCCAGTACGTCGGTAGCAATAGCCACTTCGGTGGTGCGATAAATGCCAGCAATGGACACCAGTTGCGGCTCCATGCAGGTACTAAAAATGCGCGCGTGGATATTGCCGCGCGC
>JAGNSH010000212.1 GCA_017988165.1 Giesbergeria sp.
CCAAAAATTGCTTGGCCGAGCTGGGCGCATCCCCATCGCCATAGGTGGCGGTGAGGATGAACAGGCGCTGGGCTTGCGGGTAGTCACCGCTCCAGTGATTGAGTTCAGCCGTATGCACGCGCAGACCAGCTTGGCGCAAAGCGTCGTGCAGCGTGTTGGCAAAACCCCAAGTGCTGTTGTTTTCGCTACCGACCAAAATCACCGTGTCCGCTGCGTTGGCGGCGCTGTTGCCGACCAAACGCGGCATCGACTGGCGCCGCTGCCACCACGTCAGCGCCCCGGTGGCGCTCAAAAAAGGCACGCTCAGCGCGCACAGCGCCAGCAGCAATCCCAGCCACCACAGACCTTCACCAGTGTGGAGTTGGTAGATCAGCCCATAAGCCTTGCGCCAGCCGCCGTAGGGCAAATAAGACAAAAGCTCTCCGGTGCTGGGGTGGATATAGCCCTCGCCTTGCTGGGTGGCCAGCGAATAGAAGCCGCCAGCATCGTCCGGACTGGGGTAGACCAGTTCGCGCAGGTCGTTGATATCGGTGGCCCGCAGCACCGGCACAGCCGCCACCGGCATCGCCGGCCCGTCCACCATCTGCGCCGGAAAGTCTGGCTCGTCTTCCATGCCATCGGTAATCAGGGCAAAGGTGGCCGCCGACAGGTACACGCCGGTCAGTGCCGACAGCAGCAGCCCCAGCAGCACCACACGCGCCACTTGGCTATGCCAGCGCTGCACAAAATCACCGCGCAGCGGATCGGCCAGATGCCGCCAGCCGCCCACCCGCTTGAGCAGCAGCACGGCGCCCGAGACCGACAGCACCGCCATCGCCAGCGCCAGCAACCCCGACACCACCCGCCCGGGCGTATCCAGCAGCCACGAGCGGTGCAAATCCTTCATCCAGCGCAACAGCGGCGCGGCCGCGTACGGTGCCAGCGCCTGGCCGCTGCGCGAGTCGATGCGCACCACGCCCGGCTGCCCGTTGTGGCTGTAGTAGACGGTGACCGAGCCGTTGGGGCTGCGCTGAATCTGCTCGACCCCCGGGTACTGCTGCGCCAGCCGATCGGCCAGCACCGCCACGCTGATCTGGCCGTCTGCCGCCAGCGTGGTGCCGCTGCGCTCCAGCACCGGATCGAGCGACAGCACGGCGCCACTGAGGGCCAACACCACCACCAGCAGCGCCGCCCACAGGCCGACAAGGGAATGGAGTTTGCGCAGCCAACTCACAGGTCGTAGCTGAACGACTGGATGTAGCCGCGCCCCGGCGTCGGCTTGCCCTTGTCCTGGGTGGTCAGCGGCACGCGCAGCTCGGCGGGGTTGTCGCGCTGTTTGTCTACGGCGGTGTCGATGCGGATTTCGTAGCCGGCATCGATCAGCGCATCGGCCAACTCGACCGTCACCTTCAAGGTTTTGCCGCTACCGACGCTGGCGCCGCTGACGCCGTCGAACTCGCTGGCCTTGAGGCCGCTGCCGCGCGCCCAGTCGCGCAGGTGTTTGTAGTACTTGGCCTTTTTGCCAGCCACCCACAGCGTTTTTTGGTACTTGCCAGCGGCATCGGTGACATAGATGGCCAGATAGGCCCCGTCACCGCTGTAGTTTTGCAACTGGGTCGTCAGCGTCACCGGACGCGCTTGGACTAGGCCCGGCAGAGACAAAACACCTGCCAAGCAAAGGGAATAAGCTAGTTTTTTCATGGTTTTCTCCTGCGTCAATCTTGAACGTTGATTGTGGCGCTGGCCGAATGAATACCTGCTGAACAAGCGCCGCTGCTTATCTGTCGTCTTTGTCGTCTTTGCCGCGGCCATGGCGCTGCCAGCCGGGCGGATCGTTTTTGACTTTTAACTTCAGCAGGCGCAAAGACTCGGGTGCATAGGTGGCCTTAAACCGGTTGCCATGGACATCGATGCCGCGCACCTCATAGCAGCCATCGTCGACCTTGATGCGCTGCACCAGTACGCCTTGCTGCTCTAGCTGCTGGCGCAAAGTGTCACGCGGCAGCCAGTTTTGTACCGGCGCTTGGCATGGCGTATCTGCCGTCGCCGCACCGCTGGCCAGTACCCCTGCCAGCACCACTCCAGCTAAAAAAAGCGCTTTCATGATTCACCCTCCAAGTTAGTGCCCACCGTGCGCCAGCCCGCTGACCAGCGTCACCACGCCCATGCCTGTCAGCAGCAGGGCGATTTGGATAGCGGTTTCGCGCGCTGACAAACGCCGCTGCAACTGCGGAATCAAATCGGCCAGCGCCACATAGACAAAGCTGCTGGACGCCACCACCAGAAAGTATGGCAGCCAGTCGTGCAGTTGCTCCAGCAAAAAGTAACCCGCCAAGCCGCCCAGCGCCGTCACCGCCCCGGCCAGCGACACCTTGACCAGCGCCATATTGCGGTTGGCGCTGCTGTTGAGCATGACGACTAGGTCGCCCATGTGGTGCGGCACCTCGTGCGCCAGCACCGAGGCGGCGGCAATCAGCCCCAGCCGCATATCGGCCACAAAGGCCGACGCTATCAGCACCCCATCGCCAAAGCAGTGCACGCTGTCGCCAGTCAGCACTGTCCAGCCGCCTAGGCGCACGCCGCCGGCGGGGTGAGTGTGGCTGTCGTGGCTGTCGTGGCTGTCGTGGCTGTGCGCATGGGCATGGGCATGGGCATCGCCATGCTCATGGCCGTGGTGCCACAGCTCGGCTTTTTCGAGCAAAAAGAAAAACACCACGCCGACCAGCAAGGTGGCAAACAGCTCTTGCGCGCTGGCTTGGCTCTCAAACGCCTCGGGCAATAAATGCATAAACGCCGTGGCCAGCAGCGCGCCCGCCGCCAGACTCAGTAAATGCTGTGGCCCGACGCTGTCGACCCCGCCCCGGCGGCGACGCAACAAAAATGCCGCCAACCACACGCTGCCAATGCCCGAGGCCAAGGTCGCCAAAATAATTGCTATTAATGTCATAGCTTGATGCGCTTACTCTGTATGGCCTAGAGGCCGATTTGATGCAAAAAATATACCGTGCAGGGGTAAAAAAGCCGCCCGGCCAAAGCGGGGCGGCCCTGGCAGCCGGTACACAGGGGCGATTGTTCACCGTGTTTGCGCGTCTGGCCGGCTGCGGCGGCGCTAAACCTAGCGCCTCAGTAGCAAAATATAAGCCAAATTGGCCTCTAGCCCTTATTCTGCCTGCGCTAACAGCTATTAATTTTGTATCAAAAAATGCCCAGCTCCAGCCCAGCCGCCAGCGCCTCGCCCAGCGCGTGGCAGCGGGCCAAGTCGCCATCGCTCAACTGCTTGGGTGCCAAGATGGCCTCGGGGGTTTGCGCGTGGGTGCAAACAACCAGCGGCTCGGCGACAGCCTTCAGGCGCCAGCCGGTGGCGATGCGCGCCAACTGCCGCGCCGCGTTGCTGCCGTCGCTGCCGGC
>JAGNSH010000213.1 GCA_017988165.1 Giesbergeria sp.
GGCCCGAGCACATCGTGCCGTGGGGCGCGCGCCGCCCGCCGGTCGAGGCCGGCAACCCGGCCAACCGCTGGGACTTTGACATGGCGCTGCCGCCGCAATAGGCGCACTTGGGCGAGTTGCACAACTTGGCCGTGCGCCGGGGCACGCTGACGGCAGAAGACCGCTTCAAAATCAACGACCACATCGTGCAGACAGTGATCATGCTGAGTGGCCTGCCGTTTCCGCCGCATTTGGCGCGCGTGCCGGCGATTGCCAGCTCGCACCACGAAAAGCTCGATGGCAGCGGCTACCCGCGCCGCTTGCGGGGCGAGCAGCTCTCGCTGGCCGACCGGGTGATGACGCTGGCCGACATCTTTGAGGCGCTGACGGCCTCGGACCGGCCTTACAAGCCGGCTAAAACGCTGTCGCAATCGATGGCCATCATGGTTGGCATGGTGCGCGAGCACCACATCGACGCTGAGGTGTTTCGCTTCTTTTTGCGCAGCAGCGTGTGGCAAGACTACGCCCAGCGCTTTTTGAGCGAAGCCCAGCGCGACCGTGTCGATGTGGCGGCGCTGGAGCACGCGCTCGGTACCGATTGCTTGGCCACCCACGTGGGCTTGCACTTGGCCAGATAGCGATATTTATTCAATAGCTTGTACCGCCCGTAAACAGGCGCTTTGAAGGATAAATAGGCCTGAAAGCCTTTGTTTGCGTGCGGTATTAGCTATCAAAAAATTAAAACGCCACTTTCACGCCGACTGCGATGCTGCGCCCCATCAGTGGTGCGACTTGTTTGATGAACGAGGTGTGGGCGTAGGCCAGCCTGTCCGTCAGGTTGTTGGCGCGGGCGTAGAACTGCCACGGCAGGCCATTGATCTGCGCGCTATAAGCTGCGCCGACGTTCAACATGCCGTAACCGGGCGTGGCGGTTTCAAACGCGGCAACGCGGCTTTGGCGGGCCACTTGCACCCATTCGGCTTGGCCTTGCCACGCTTGCCAATTTGCATCGAGGCGCACACCAACGCGCTGGGCCGGAATGCGCGCCAGCAGGCCGCCACCGGCCAAACGCGCGCGCACGCTGTCGCCAAACAGCGTCACGCCCAGTTGGCGCGTCAAGCGCTGGCGGATATGGCCTTCAAAGCCGGTAAAGGTCGCGTCACCTTGGCTGTATTGCAGCAGTTGCAGGCCGTCTAGCTCGTCGAGCGTGCGGCCATAGATGTAGTTGCTAATGCGGTTGCGAAACACGCTGGCGCTGAAAGTGGTATCGCCGCTGGTTTTGCGCAGGCTCAGATCGATGTTGCGCGAGGTCTCGCTGCGCAGTTGGTCGTCACCTTTTTCGTAGGTGCTGGTGGCTAGGTGCAGGCCACGGGCGTACAGCTCTTGGGCCGAGGGGGCGCGGCTGGCGCGGGTCAGCGTCGCGCCCAGCGTGTAGCCGGGCGCAAATTTCCACACCGCGCCCAGCGAAGCCGAGGTGCCGTTGTGGCTGCGCTGTGCCGCGCTGAATTTGCCGTCGCTGCCCGCTTCAACTTCGGCGGTTTGGCGGTCGTGGCGCAGGGCGGCTTCAAAGCGCCAATCGTTGATGCGGTATTCCTCCAGCACAAACAGACTGGTTTTGCGCGTCACGGTAGGGCGGATATAGGCCTCAGCGCCGTCGGCACGGAATTTGCCCTGCGAGGTTTGCACGCCCAGCAGGCCTTTAAAGCCGTTGAGCGGCGCATGTTGCAGCTCGATGCGTGCGTCATAGGCTTTGTTGGCGAAGGTGGTGGCGACTGCGCCGTCCTCGATTTCGCCGTGCGCGTAATCCGTCACCCCAGCGCGCAGGCGCAGCGCAGAAAAGCCCGTGAACGGCTGGTGCAATTGGCCGCGCACGTCCAAGCGCTCGCTGCGCAAATCGACGACGGGGACGGCGCTGTGCTCGTCTTCGTGGTCATGGTCGTGGCCTTCGTGCCCGTGGTCATCGTCTGTTCCGTGCGTGCCGCAGTGCAATTCGTTGCCGTGGCTGTGACAACCTTCAAAACTGTGGCTGTGGCCGGGCAAGCCGTAGCGCGCCGTCTGGCGGGTGTAGGCCGCGCCCAAATAACCGCGCTCGCCCACCCACGATAGGCCGACGCTGGCGGTGTCAGTGCGGTTAAAGCTGCCCTCGACTTTGCGGCCCGGCTCCCAGCCGCTGCCGACTCGGTAGTCGCTGGCATCGCGCGCTACGCCTTCGACGTGAACCGCCAAGTTGCCCGCACCGCCGGTCAGCGCAAACGCGCCCGCCGCTTCGCTGGCACCGCTGTTGGCGCGCAATTCAGCGCTGCCTTCGTAGCCTTTGGCGGAAATGGCGGTGGGGATTTTGCCGTCGAGCACGTTGACCGCGCCGCCGACTGCGCCCGCGCCATACACCAGCGCAGAGGGGCCGCGCAGCACCTCAATGTGCGTGGCCAACATCGGCTCGGAGGTGACGGCGTGGTCGGGGCTGATGGTGGAGGCATCGTGGATTTCAGCGCCGTCGGACAGCACTTTGACGCGCGGGCCGTCCATGCCGCGAATGATGGGGCGACTGGCACCGGCGCCAAAGTGGCTGCTGCTGATGCCTGGCTCGCCCGCCAGCGTCTCGCCCAGCGTGGCCGAGCGGCGGCGCGCCAGCTCGTCGCCCTCGAGCACGCTGACTGGCGTAGTCATGTCGCTGGCACCCAGTTGCAGGCCGCTGGAGGAGACGGTGACTTCGGGCAGGGTTTGGGCCTCGGTGCCAGCGCACAGCAGCAGTGAAATCGCCAACGCCAACGGCTTCAATGCCAAAGGCTGGCTTGCCTGCAATGGAGCAGATGAAAAATGGCGCAAAGAAATATTTGTCATGGTTAGGTTCACAAAACACACGCCAGCGACGCGCACGCAGCCAGCGGCCACCGGGCGCAGCAAAACAGCAGCCGGGCGGCAAAATTGAAGCCAAATAGGCCGCTAGCCCAATAGATATGGGCGCTAGCAGCTATCAATAAAAATAAAGCGAGAGGATTTACACGCGCCACAACGGCGGTGCGCGGGCTTGAAAGGCGGCTTGGCGGCGCTGCCAGTGCGGTGCCAAGGGCGTGTCAACCCAAAATTGCGCCTCGGGGGCGCTGTGTGCCAGCGCTGGCGCAGCGCTGGGTGCGGCGTCGGCCAGCGTGAGCTGATCGAGCCATAAACAATCACTCGATTGGTGCGGCGAAAACAGTGCCGTCAGCGATAAAGCGGCGGCATCAACGCGGTGATTTGCGCGGTGATTTGTGCTGTGAGAAAACTGACCCGGCCCATGCAGTGCGCGGTGTATTTGCCCCAAGCTCGGTGCCAACACCAAAGCCAGCAACAAGACCCGCAACGTGGCAAAAGCCAGCGTGCGCAGCCAAAGTGGTCGCAGGACGGTGTGGGTCATGGGGGCAATTATC
>JAGNSH010000005.1 GCA_017988165.1 Giesbergeria sp.
GCTAGACGGGTCGTGGACATTCACGCCCCACGCCAGCGCAGAAGGTACGACTCCATCACCCTTGGCCCCGCCCGCGCAAGCCGCATTGGGCCAAGAGCCGTTGTTGCATGACAGCGGTTTTGGCCGGCTGGGGCGCAGTGGGCCGGTGCGCTTGGCGCCCAAGGCGCTGGCTGCTGTGGCCGCCGGCATCAGCGCCGGCCAGCGGGTGCTGGTGCTGGGCACGGGTGAATTCATGCACCCGGCGTTTGTGCTGGGCCGTACCTTGGAGGCACTGACCGGCGCCAGCGTCCACCTGCAATCGACCACACGCTCTCCCATCTTGCCGTGGGGGCCGATCACGCACACCGAGTGCTTTGACGACCCGTATGGCGAAGGCATTGCCAACTACCTCTACAACTTCACGCGCAGCGACTACGACCATGTGCTGCTGTGCCACGAAGCGCCGCCCTCGGCGGCGCTGCAGGCACTGGCCCAGCGTTGGCGCGCGCGCCTTGTTCACTTCATATCGGAAGACTGCCTTGCACAAAGTGCTTTTTGTTGACCTTGACGACACCTTGTTTTGCAGCGACCGCAAACACCCACCGACACCGCAGTGCGTGCCGCTGGCGTTTTTAAAAGACGGCCAGCCCATCTCGTACGCCAGCGCGGCGCAGCAGTCGATGCTGCAACTGCTGCAACAAAGCATGGAAGTGGTGCCGGTGACGGCGCGCAACCTGAACGCCTTTAGCCGCGTGCGCATTGATTTCTCCAGCGCTGCCATCCTCAACTACGGCGGCACGGTGCTGGACGCCGACGGCCAGCTCGATGCTGCGTGGTTGGAGAGGAGCCAGCGTGAATCGGCCGCTACGCTGGATGCCTTGGCGGCGCTAGAAAGCGAGCTGCTGGCGCACTGCCGCAGCACCGGGCTGGCGCTGTCGGTGCGCACCATCAGCGACCACGGCGTGGCGTTTTACATCGTCATCAAATCGCCGACTGGCCAGTTGCAAGACATCGACGCTATTGCGGCGCACTGCGCCCAGTTGTGCCAGCAGTTTGTCGGTTTTCGCCTGCACCGCAACGGCAACAACGTCGCCCTGCTGCCGCCGTGGCTGGACAAGAGCCACGCCGTGGCCCACGTCAAACAAACGCTGGCGCAGCGCCACCCCGAAATGGTGACTTTTGGCATGGGCGACAGCTTGGTGGATTTGGCGTTCATGAACGAATGCCAGTACATGATTGTTCCCAGCGCCAGCCAGATTGCGCAGACGCGCATGGGCGCGCTATGAGCTTTCACGGCAGCTACCGTCCGCAGGACGTGGAATTTTTGCTCAAGCCTTTGGCACTGGCGCAAGCGCAAACCGAGAGCGTCGCCGACAAAGAACGCCTGATTCAAAGCGGTGCGCGCCATTACAGCGAGATGCTGACGCCCGAATCGCTGCCCTCGCCCGCCTACCGCGCGCTGTTTGCGCGCGCGCACGCCTTGAACCGCGAGCGCATGGCGCGTGACTGTCTGGTGTTGGCCAGCCTGATTGCCCGGCGCCACGGGCCAGCGCCGGTGCTGGTGTCGCTGGCGCGGGCCGGCACGCCGGTGGGCGCCATCGTGGCGCATTTGCTGCGTGCCTGCATGGGCACGACAGAAGCAGCGGAGGTGCCCCCGGTGGCGCACTACTCCATCTCCATCGTGCGCGACCGGGGCATCGACACCAACGCCCTTGACCACATCTTGGCGCGCGGCCATGCGCCGCAGGCGCTGGCGTTCGTCGATGGCTGGACCGGCAAAGGCGTCATCAGCCGCGAGCTGGAGCGTTTTGTGCAGGACTACAACCGCAGCCGCCAAGTGGCGATTGAAAGCGGCCTGTATGTGCTGTCGGACTTGGCTGGCAGCGCCCGCTGCGCCGCGTCGGGGGACGATTATTTGATTCCGTCCTCCATCCTCAACGCCACCATTTCAGGCTTGGTCAGCCGCTCGATTTTGAACAGCGCCATCGGCCCGCAGGACTTTCATGGCTGCGTCTGGTTTAGCGAATTTGCGGCGGCAGACTTGTCATGCTGGTTTGTGGACGACATCGTCAGCGCCGCCTTGGCCATTTTTGCTGCCGAGGGAATGCCCCAGCCCGCCCCGGCCGACCGCGCTGCGCTGGCCGCGCAATCGAGCGCCTTTATGGCGGCTGAACTGGCGCGCCAAGGCATTGACGACGCCAACCTAATCAAACCCGGTATTGGCGAGGCCACCCGGGTGCTGCTGCGGCGCTTGCCGCGTCTGCTGCTGGTACGCGACGCGCAGGCCGAAGATGTGCAGCATTTGCTGACGCTGGCGGCAGAAAAGTCGGTGCCGGTGCAAGTGCGCCCCGACCTGCCCTACCACGCGGTGTCCATCATTCGGAGCGTGCAGGATGGCTAACGTCGACAACTTGGGCGCTAGTTTGTATGTGCCCACCACCCATCCGCAGCTCAGTGCCATTGCCGCCGGGCACAAGCTGGCGCATTTGCGCTCGATTATTTTTTGCACCGAAGACGCCGTCCACGCGCGTGATTTGCCAGCGGCGCTGGCCAACTTGGCACTGGCGCTGCGCGCGCTGCGCCCCGACGTGCAGCGCCAGCGCTTCATCCGCGTGCGCTCGCCCGAGGTGCTGCAGCGCGTGCTGGCCCTGCCCGGCATCGAACACATTGACGGCTTTGTGCTGCCCAAAGCCACGGCGACCAACTTGCCGCACTACCTGCAAGCGCTGGCCGCCACGCAGCACAGCCTGATGCCGACGCTGGAAAGCATCGAAATGTTTGACGACGGCGAGCTGCAACGTCTGCGCCAGTTGCTGCTGCAACCGGCGTGGCGCGCGCGCATTCTGGTGCTGCGCATTGGCGGCAACGACTTGCTGAACCTGCTGGGCTTGCGCCGCCAGCGCGGCCACACGCTGTACGAAACGCCGCTGGGCGCGGTGATTGCCCGGCTGGTGACGACCTTCAAGCCGCACGGCTTTCGGCTGTCGGCGCCGGTGTTTGAGTATCTGGACGACGACGCCACGCTAGAGCGCGAGGTGCGCCAAGACTTGCTGCACGGCCTGACCGGCAAGACCGCCATCCACCCCGACCAGGTGCCGCAGATTGAGCGCCATTACAGTGCGCGCCACAGCGATGTCGCTGCCGCCCGGCGCATCCTCGACCCCGACGCGCCCGGCGTGTTCCAGTTCGACAACGCCATGTGCGAGCCGGCCACGCACCACAACTGGGCGCTGTCGGTCGTCAAGGCCGAGCAGCACTACGGTGCCGTGTAGCACGGCGACAAAAAACGCCGATGCCCACCATCCACATCACCGACATCGAAGCCGCCATCAACTATTGGCGCGCGCGCCAGCCTGCGCTCGATGGTGTGGTGCTCGGCGCGCCGCTGCGGGCGCTGGCCGAGGTGTATGCGCGCCTGGTCTATACACGCCAAGCGCAGGTGGCTGCGGCCAGTTTGTCTGCCGCTGCGCGCCAAGCGTGGGACGCTTGGTACGACACCACGCCCGATACGCCGTGCATTGCCATTTGCTCGACCAGCCAAGGCGACGATTGCTGCAAAGGCTGCGGACGCAGTTTTTTGGAGGTGCAGCATTGGCCCGCCCTGGACGCCGTCGCCAAACGCGCTGTTTGGCAACGCATCACGCGCGAGGGCACGGCCTGGCGCTTTAACCGCTATGCCGAACGCGCCCCAGCGTAGCTGGGCATCAATTGATAGTCAAAACCGGCTCTAGCCCTTATGCGGCCTGCGCTGATAGCTATTATTTTGGGAGTGATTGCAGCAAGTTGCGCACGATGTGGTCGGCATAGCGGCTGGCCACGGTGTCGATGAACTGCGCAAAATCGACGTGCGCCGTGGCATCAGCGCGGTCGGAAATGGTGCGCATGGCGGCAAACGCTACGCCGTAATCCAGGCACACCTGCGCTACGGCAGCGCCTTCCATCTCGACTGCCAACACGTCGTGGCCGGCGGCCAGCAGCGGCGTGCGCAGGGCGTTGGACACCTCGGGGCAGTTGATAAAGCGGTCGCCGCTGGCTATCAGCCCGTAGTGCAGGCGCGGTGCGGCGGTGCCAGAATTTATATCAAATAGGCCGCTAACGCTTGCCAGATAAGCGCTTGCAGCTCCTGAAAGAAGAGCAGACAGCTCGCTATCGCACGGCAGACAAATGTCGGCGTAGCCGGGCACCAGCCAGCGCGCAAACAACGGCGAGGCGTCCATGTCGTGCTGCACATAGCTGCGCGCCACGACCACATCGCCCACGTTCACGCCATCACCGACACCGCCGGCCACGCCCGTGAAAACAATGCGCGTGGCACCAAAGCGCTCGATCAGCGCGCTGGCCGTGGTGGCTGCGGCCACTTTGCCAATGCCCGACAGCGCCAGCACCACCGGCTGGCCGTGCAGTACGCCGCTGCTAAAGCTGCGCCCTGCGTGCTGGGTGCGCACCGGTTGTTGCAAGGCGGCCAGCAGGCCCGATTGTTCTTGCGCCAAGGCGCTGAGGATGGCAGTGGTCATGCAGCAGGCGTTTGTCGTTATTTTTTATCGCGCAGCTCGCGGCGCAGGATTTTGCCCACCGGGGTTTTGGGCAGCTCAGTGCGAAACTCGATGGTCTTGGGTTGCTTGTAGCCGGTCAGGTGGATTTTGCAGAAGGCGCGCACCTCGTCTTCGGTCAGGTCAGGCGATTTTTTGACGATCACCAGTTTGACCGCTTCGCCGGTTTTGCTGTCGGCCACACCGACCGCCGCGCACTCCATCACGCCGGGGCATTGGGCCACCACTTCTTCAATCTCATTGGGGTAGACGTTAAAGCCGCTGACCAACACCATGTCTTTTTTGCGATCGACAATTTTGAAGAAACCGCGCTCGTCCATGGTGCCGATATCGCCGGTTTTGAAGTAGCCGTCTTCGGTCATCACTTTGGCCGTTTCATCGGGGCGCTGCCAGTAGCCGGCCATGACTTGCGGGCCTTTGATGGCGATCTCGCCGGGTTGGCCCAAGGCAGTGACGGTTTGGCCTTCGTCGTCGAGCAGTTTGAAGTAGGTGCTGGACAAGGGCACGCCAATGCTGCCGGTAAATTCGGTCGCCGTGACTGGGTTGCAGCTGGCGATGGGGCTGGTTTCTGACAGGCCGTAGCCTTCGCAAATCGGGCAGCCGGTTTTCTCTAGCCACAGCTTGGCCACGGCGCTTTGCACCGCCATGCCGCCGCCGACCGAGACCTTGAGGTTCGACCAGTTGACGCTGCCAAAGTCGGGGTGGTTGGCCAAGCCGTTGAACAAGGTGTTGACCGCCGGAAAGCTGTGGAAGGTGTGGCGCGACAGCTCTTTGAGCACCGCCGGCAGGTCGCGCGGATTGGGGATGAGGATGGTTTTGCCGCCGGTGCGCATGCTCAGCATCATGTTTACCGTGAAGGCGAAGATGTGGTAGAGCGGCAGCGCGCAAACGCTGGTCGGCTGCTCGTTGGCCGGCACGCTTTGCATCACCGGGGCATTCCACGCTTCGGCTTGCAGCACGTTGGCAATGATGTTGCGGTGCAGCAGCACTGCACCCTTGCTCACGCCCGTGGTGCCGCCGGTGTATTGCAGCAGGGCAACGTCGTCGGGCTTGATGTCGGGCGACTTGAAGCTGGCGCGCTCGCCCTCGGCGATGGCTTGGTTAAAGCGCACCGCGCTGGGCAGGTGGTAGGCCGGCACCATGCGCTTGACGTTGCGCACCACGTAGTTGACCAGCGCCCCTTTAATCGTGCCCAGCTGGTCGCCCATGGCGCACAACACGATGTGTTTGACGTGGGTGTTGACCAAGCACTGTTGCAAGGTGCTGGCAAAGTTTTCTACGATGACGATGGCTTTAGCGCCCGAGTCTTTGAGTTGGTGCTCTAGCTCGCGCGGCGTATACAGCGGATTGACGTTGACCACCACCAAACCAGCGCGCAGCACCGCAGCCACCGTGACCGGATACTGCGGCATATTGGGCATCATGATGGCGACGCGGTCGCCCTTGCTCAGACCCAAGCCTTGCAAGTACGCGGCCATCGCGCGGCTCAGGGCATCGGTTTCGCCAAACGTCACGTCCTTGCCCATGAAGCTGTAGGCATCGCGCGCGCTGTACTGACGAAACGCCTCGTCCATCAGCGCTACCAACGAGGTGTATTGCGTCGTGTCAACGTCGGCGGGCACCCCTTGTGGGTAGGCCGCAAGCCAGGGGCGCTCAGTCATGTCATTCATCCTTCGTTCTCCATTTGTCTGATGTGCCGCAGGGCGCCCCGTGCCGGTGGGTGCGCCCCGCAGCGGGGCTGGCTTTATTCGATGGCCTTGACCATGTCTTCAACGACCTTTTTGGCGTCGCCAAACACCATCATGGTTTTGTCCATATAGAACAGTTCGTTGTCCAGACCGGCATAGCCCGAGGCCATCGAGCGTTTGTTAACG
Organism: Giesbergeria sp.; assembly: GCA_017988165.1. GTDB lineage: Bacteria > Pseudomonadota > Gammaproteobacteria > Burkholderiales > Burkholderiaceae_C > Simplicispira. The sequence goes on from JAGNSH010000005.1 coordinate 6,404, forward strand.
ATGATGGTCTTGGCCTTGTACGCCTCCAAGATTGGCATACCGTAAATGGGGCTGCCCTTGGTGTGCGCGGCCGGGTTGACCACGTCGTTGGCACCCAAAATGATGGCCACGTCGGCTTGGCCAAATTCGCCGTTGATGTCTTCCATCTCAAACACCTGGTCGTAGGGCACTTCGGCCTCGGCCAGCAGCACGTTCATGTGGCCGGGCATACGCCCTGCCACCGGGTGGATGGCGTATTTGACGGTAATGCCTTTCTCGGTCAGCTTGGCGGCCAGTTCCTTGACAGCATGCTGCGCGCGCGCCACGGCCAAGCCGTAGCCGGGCACGATGACCACGGTTTCGGCGTTGCCCAGCACAAAGGCGGCATCGTCGGCACTGCCGCTTTTAACCGGGCGCTGCTCTTGCGTGCCAGCAGCTGTAGCCGTGCCGGCCTCGCCACCAAAGCCGCCCAAGATGACGTTGAAGAACGAGCGGTTCATGGCTTTGCACATGATGTAGCTCAGGATCGCGCCGGAGCTGCCGACCAGACTGCCGGCAATGATCAGCATCGAGTTGTTCAGGCTAAAACCAATGCCGGCTGCTGCCCAGCCTGAGTAGCTGTTGAGCATCGACACCACCACCGGCATATCGGCGCCGCCAATCGGGATGATGATCAGCACACCCAGCACAAAACTCAGGGTCAGCATGACAAAAAATGCAGTCCAGTTTTCGGTCAGCATGAACACCAAGCCAAAGCCGACGGTGGCCAAGCCCAGCACCAAGTTGATCATGTGCTGGCCGCCAAACTGCACCGGCGCGCCTTGGAACAGGCGGAACTTGTATTTGCCCGACAGCTTGCCAAAGGCAATCACCGAGCCGCTGAAGGTGATCGCGCCAATCGCTGCGCCGAGGAACAGCTCCAGTCGGTTGCCGGCCGGAATCGGCTCGCCCTTGGCGACGATGTGGAACGCCCACGGCTCAGCGACTGCGGCCACGGCGATGAACACCGCGGCCAAACCAATCATGCTGTGCATGAAGGCGACCAACTCGGGCATCTTGGTCATCTCGACGCTGCGCGCCATATAGGTGCCAACGCCACCGCCGACGATCAGCGCACCCAGCACGTAGGCCATGCCGGTGCCAAAGGGAATGTTCAGCAGCTGAGCTTGGCTGTAGATCAGCCCGACGGTGGTTAGCGCGGCAATCGCCATACCGATCATGCCGAACAGGTTGCCGCGGATCGAGCTGGTCGGGTGCGACAGCCCTTTGAGGGCTTGAATAAAGCAGACGCTGGCGATCAGGTACAGCAGCGTGACAAGGTTCATGCTCATGCTTGGCCTCCTTCAGCCTTGGCGGGCGCGACTTTTTTTTCTTTTTTGCGGAACATTTCTAGCATTCGGCGCGTGACTAAAAAGCCACCAAACACGTTAACGGCGGCCAGCGCGACGGCCAGTACGCCCATGCTTTTGCCCAGCGTGGTTTCGGTCAGCGCGGCAGCCAACATGGCGCCGACGATGACGATGGCCGAAATGGCGTTAGTGACCGCCATCAGCGGTGTGTGCAGCGCCGGCGTGACAGTCCAGACAACGTGGTAGCCAACGTAGATGGCCAGCACGAAGATGATGAGATTCATGAGGGTGGGAGAGACTAAATCCATGGCGAAAGGCCTTTGATGGTTTTATTGGGAAAGAGCGATAGGAAAAGCGATGGGGAACGCTGGAATGACCAGCGCGCCGTCCATCAGTGCGGCGCTTTGGCGAGCGGCTTGGGTCAGTGCGTGACTCCATGCTTGGCCCGGGCGACCAGCGGCTAAAAACTCGTGGTTATTGCGCGTCGGCGGGCGTAGCAGGCGCTGATCGACCACGGCTTGGATGTCTACATAAACGCCGCCTTGGGTGGCGTAGCGGTAGTGCAAGTGCGAATACGGCTGGCTGGGCGCCACCTTGTGGTGGCTCAACCACAACTCCAGCACCGGCTGGTTTTCTTGCATCCACGCTTCGTGGTTGGCCAGGCGCTTAAAGCGCAGGCAGTCAATACGCACATGGCTGGTGAGCCGGACTTTGGCCGTCTCGGCTGCCGTAGCGTCTTCCACCAACACCCCTTTTTGCTGGGGGCAGGTGTCAGTCCAGCGGGTCTCCGAGCGCAGAGCGTTGCTGCTGTTGGTCTGCACTTTCAGCACCGCCAGCCATGCGTTGTCAGGCCCGCGCAGTCCGACAGCGCGGGTTTGCAGCGCTACGGTGTCGCCAATTTCGGGCAGCAAAATCAAGTCTTGGTCTGAGGTGCCCAAGTCAACCCATTCGCCCGGTGGCAACACCAGCTGGCCACGGCCTACGGTGAGCGGTGCTGGTGTTTTTTGCAGCGGTGCGCAGGCGGTGAGCGTGCCCACAGCGGCCAGCAGGCCAAGCCACAGGCCCGCGCGGTAGCGAGACATCAAGCGCGATGCCGCCCTCATTTGCGCCTCACCGTGCCCTCGTGCGCCATCAGACAGGCGGCGACGATGTCGTCCTCCAAGTCCATGTGCAAAGCGCCTTCTTTGTTGATCACTAGCTTGAGAAAATCAAGCACGTTGCGCGCATACAGCGCCGAGGCGTCGGCTGCCACCAAGGCTGCTAGGTTGGTTTCGCCGACCAGCGTCACGCCGTGCTTGATGACGGTTTGGCCGGGCTCGGTCAGCGGGCAGTTGCCGCCTTGTGGTGCGGCCAGGTCAACGATGACCGAGCCGGCTTTCATCGACTTGACCATGTCTTCGGTCACCAGCACCGGTGCGGCGCGGCCGGGAATCAGCGCGGTGGTGATGACGATGTCGGCCAAGGCGACGCGCTTGGCCACTTCGGCTTTTTGCCGATCTAGCCAGCTTTGCGGCATGGGGCGGGCATAGCCGCCAACGCCTTCCGCCGCGTCTTTTTCTTCTTGGGTTTCGTAGGGCACGTCAATGAACTTGCCGCCCAATGATTCGACCTGCTCTTTCACGCTGGGGCGCACGTCCGAGGCTTCAATCACTGCGCCCAGACGTTTGGCGGTGGCAATCGCCTGCAAACCAGCCACGCCGACGCCCAAAATCACCACACGCGCCGCTTTGACGGTGCCAGCGGCGGTCATCAACATTGGGAAAAAGCGTTGGTAGCGGTCGGCGGCCATGATGACTGCTTTGTAGCCAGCAATGTTGGCTTGCGAGGACAGCACGTCCATGCTTTGTGCGCGGGTGGTGCGCGGCGCTGCCTCTAAGGCATAAGCGGTGACGCCCGCTGTGGCCAACAGTTGCAGACCCGCCGCGTCAAACGGGTTGAGCATTCCGACCACAGTGCTGCCAGCGCGCAACTGGGGTGCTTCGTCAGCGGTGGGGCAGCGCACTTTGAGCAGCAAGTCGGCGCTCCACGCCTCGGCTTGGGTGACGATGTCAGCGCCAGCGGCTTCGTAGGCCGCATCGGTGACGCTAGCGGCCACACCAGCGCCCGCTTGCACACGCAGGGTATGGCCTTGGGCCTTGAGTTTTTTGACTGTCTCCGGGGTCGCGGCCACCCGCGTCTCTCCCGGCATGGTCTCACTAGGCACACCTATCAACATATTGTCTCCTCGCTTGTCTGGGATTGTCAGTGGTATTACTTACTGACCCAGAGCTTACATGAAGAACCTTTCTGCTTGGAAAGATTGCTGGTTGTTACCGGAACTCTTTGTCCATTTTTTTGATCCGCCCGTAAAAAAACCCGATAGCGCTGCCGCTACCGGGTTTTTCAGGGGCTGTCAGCGCGGTGTGGTGCGCTGGTGACGGCTGTTAGCGGGCCACTTGGGCCAGCGCGCCGCTGGCGTATTGCGCGGCAATATCTTTCAAGCTGTAGCCCTTGATTTTGCTGGCTTGGCCTTCGCAACCGAACTCAAGGTAGCGCTGCTTGCAAATCGCCTTGGCGGCTTCACGGGCCGGCTTAAGCCATTCGCGGGCGTCAAATTTATCTGGATTTTCAGCCAAAAATTTGCGTACTGCGCCGGTCATGGCCAAGCGGATGTCGGTGTCGATGTTGATTTTGCGCACGCCAAACTGGATGGCTTTTTGGATTTCTTCCACCGGCACGCCGTAGGTCTCCTTCATCTTGCCGCCGTACTGGTTGATGATGGCCAGCAAGTCTTGCGGCACCGACGACGAGCCGTGCATCACCAAGTGGGTGTTGGGAATGCGCTCGTGGATGGCGCGCACGCGGTCGATGGCCAAAATGTCGCCAGTGGGCTTGCGCGAGAATTTGTAGGCGCCGTGGCTGGTGCCAATGGCAATCGCCAGCGCATCCAGTTGCGTGCGCTGGACGAAGTCGGCGGCTTGCTCAGGGTCGGTCAGCATTTGCTCGCGCGTCATCACGGCGTCGGTGCCGTGGCCGTCTTCTTTGTCGCCCTGCATGGTTTCGAGCGAACCCAAGCAGCCCAGCTCACCTTCGACCGTGACGCCGACTTTGTGCGCCATATCGACCACTTTGCGCGTCACTTCGACGTTGTAGTCGTAGCTGGCAATGGTCTTGCCATCAGCTTCGAGCGAGCCGTCCATCATCACTGACGAGAAGCCTAAATCAATCGCACCTTGGCAGATGTCGGGACTTTGGCCGTGGTCTTGGTGCATCACCAGCGGAATGTGCGGATAGGCCTCGACCGCCGCCAAAATCAGGTGCTTGATGAAGGATTCACCGGCGTATTTGCGTGCGCCGGCGCTGGCCTGCAAGATGACCGGTGCCCCTGTTTCGTCGGCAGCGGCCATGACGGCCTGCACTTGCTCCAAGTTGTTGACGTTGAATGCTGGAATGCCATAGCCATTTTCAGCCGCGTGGTCGAGCAGTTCGCGCATTGAGACGAGAGACATGGGGGAGAGTCCTTTCAGAGGGATATTCAGAGGGGCACTTGGTAGCCACTTACTAGCCGTTTGGTAACTGGCGAGTTTACCCGGCCATGTTTTTAAATCACCCGGCTGATTTTGAGGCTGTTGGTGCCACCAGGCGCTCCCATCGGCTCGCCGCAGGTGATGGCGTAGACGTCACCGCTTTGCACAATGTTGCGTGTCTTGAGGTGAAACTCCGCCTGCTCCAAGGCCGTGTCGCGGTCGGCGCTGGTGTCCATCAGCAGCGGGCGCACGTTGCGGTACATGGCCATCTTGCGTTGTGTCGACACCTTGGGCGTCAGGGCGTAGATGGGAATGTGGATGCGGTGGCGGCTCATCCACAAGGCGGTGGCACCGCTGTCGGTCATGGCCACAATCGCTTTGGCGCCCAAGTGGTGGGCGGTAAACAGCGCGCCCATGGCAATCGACTGGTCAATGCGGCCAAAGGTGCGCCCGGTGAAGTTGGCGTCTTGCTGGCCGTCTTCAGCAGCCTCGGCGGCGGCGCAAATTTTGGCCACTTCTTGCACGGTTTCTAGCGGGTATTTGCCGGCAGCGGTTTCAGCGCTGAGCATCACCGCATCGGTGCCGTCGAGCACGGCATTGGCCACGTCGCTGACCTCGGCGCGCGTGGGCACCGGGTTGGTGATCATGCTTTCCATCATCTGCGTGGCGGTGATGACTACCTTGTCCATCTGGCGCGCCATGCGGATCATCTTTTTCTGCAGCGCCGGCACGGCTGCATTGCCGACCTCGACGGCCAAATCGCCACGCGCCACCATGATGCCGTCGCTAACGCGCAAGATGGCTTCCAAGTGCGGGATGGCTTCAGCGCGCTCAATTTTGGCAATCAGGCCGGGCTTGTGTTTGTATTGCGCTGCAGCGACGTTGCACAGCTGGCGTGCCATTTCCATGTCGGTCGCGTTTTTTGGAAAGCTCACGGCGACATAGTCGGCTTGGAAGTCCATCGCCGTGCGGATGTCGTCCATGTCCTTGGCAGTCAGTGCCGGTGCGGTCAGACCACCGCCTTGTTTGTTGATGCCTTTGTTGTTGGACAGCTCGCCGCCAATGCGCACCGTGGTGTGCACCGCCTCGCCGCGCACAAACTCCACCGTCAGCACAATCAGGCCGTCGTTGAGTAGCAAGACGTCGCCTGCCTTCACATCGCGCGGCAGCTCTTTGTAATCTAAGCCCACACCGGCCAAATCACCTAATTCGGCGCGCGAGGCATCCAAAATAAACGGCTGGCCCTGCTCTAGTTGAACCTTGCCATCGACAAATCGGCCCACACGGATTTTTGGTCCTTGCAGGTCGGCCATGATGGCGACCTCGCGGCCTGCGCGCAGCGCTGCGGCGCGCACCGTGGCGGCGCGATCAATGTGGTCTTGCGCGCTGCCGTGGCTGAAGTTCAGGCGTACTACATTCACTCCCGCCAAAATCATCTGCTCTAGCAGCGCCGGGTCGCTGGAGGCTGGGCCTAAGGTGGCAACGATTTTGGTGGCACGGCGCAGCGTCATGGAAAGCTCCTGTAGGTAATTGGGTTTCAATTCTCACACGGAAGCGTGGCCAAGCCGCAGCGCCCTGCGCTGGCGATCAGCGCGGCACTGCCAGCAGGCGCTGCACGTCGCGGTCGTTAGGCAGTGCGTAGTCGTGGCCGCGCACGATGCGGCTGTCTTCGGTGCGCACCAGTTTCAGGCTGACGTAGGTGAAGTTGGCTGCGGCCGAGTAGGTGCCGACCAGCACCATGGCAGCGTTGTGGTTGCGTGCAATGTCTTTGATTTCACGCGACAACAGCAACTCGCCAGCGCCTTCTTTGACAAAAACATCGCCGCGCAGCTTGAGTTCTTTGACGTTAAAGCCCAGCGCCGCCATGTGCGAGGCGTATTGCTCAGACAGCGTGCGCCCCAGCGGCGCCGAGCGGCTCATGTCATTGACGTTGACCACCGTGGCGACCAGTACCGGGCCAGTGCCCAAGGAGGCCATTTCAAAGCCATTGGTCAAGGTGCCAATAGCGTCGCGGCTGCTTTGAATAAACAGGCTGGAGGAGGCTTCTAAATACGTCGGCTCGGTGCGTACCGGCGGGGCGCTGTTGGAGCAGCCAGCGAGCAGCGCGGCTACCAAAGTGGCGGCAGCCGCCGTGACAAAAGTGGAAGTCTTCATTGCGCCACGACCTTCATGTTGACGTTGCGATAAGAGGAGCGCATGAACAGCGGCGCATCGACGTTTTCGAGGTAATACACGTCGGTTTTGCGCGCCAAGTACTGGCCGCCGCGTGTGACGGTGGTGGTCAAAATCATCTCGGTATTGGTGGGGCCGCCGGTATAGACGCTGGCGGTGTAGTCCATGGCTGAGGTCAAGCCCAGCGTGGCCAGCAGTTTGGCATCGATATGCTGGTGGCGCAGACCATAAGCGGCCATCAGGCCAGAGGCCAACATGGTGAACTGGCCGGGGATGAAGTGGGGTCGGTCGCTGTTGTGGCGCACGACTTGGGTGTGGTAAGTCACGTCCAACAGGCCGGGGTTGGGCATTTGCTGCACGCCGGCGCCGGTTTGCACCAGTTTGGTGATCAAAAACTCGCGAAACGCCAAATCAAATTCACTTGGGTTGGGCGGCAGGGATACATACAACTGGGAGTTGGGATCGATGCCGGCGTGATCGAGCGTCTCCAGCGTTTGCGCCACAACGTCGCGCGAGAGCAGATCCCAGTGGCCGGCGGAGCGCACTTTGGGCTGGACGGTCAGCTCAAAGTTCTCGGCCAGCGGAATGGGCGCTTTGGTGGCACAGCCGGACAAAACAGCGACTGCGCCGGCCAAGACGGCCAAGCTGATGGTTTTTGAAAACACGGTGATTCCTTCCCTGCGAACAGGCATGGTGTGCAAAGTTAATAAAGACTTTGCAAACAGCTAAAAATAATTTTTAGAGAGATTCTGCACAAAAACCAGAAAAACAATGGCTAAAAAGAGGGGCAAACCGTTGTTTTGTGGTTTTTGTTACTTCGTTTTCACGCTGTGGACTGCGCTTGGGCGGGCCGGCGCGGTTTATAGCGCGCTGGCTGCTGCCCGTTGTTGCAATATCTCCACGGCGGGCAAAGTTTTGCCTTCGAGCATTTCTAAAAATGCGCCGCCGCCGGTCGAGATATAGCCGACTTGTTTTTCAATACCGTATTTAGCAATTGCCGCCAGCGTGTCGCCGCCGCCGGCAATACTGAACGCGCTGGAGGCGGCAATGGCTTGGGCAATGGTGCGGGTGCCGTTTTCAAATGCGGTAAATTCAAAGACGCCCACCGGGCCGTTCCAGACGATGGTGCCGGCGCTGGCCAGTTGCTGCGCCAGTGCGCGCGCGGTATCGGGGCCAATATCGAGAATCAGGTCGTCGTCTTCGACCGCATTGGCGGCCTTGACCGTGGCTGGGGCATCAGCGGCAAAAATTTTAGCGGTGACCACATCGGTGGGAATGGGTACCTCGGCGCCGCGGGCCTTCATGGCGTCGATGACGGCGCGGGCTTCTTCCACCAACGCCGCCTCGCACAGGCTTTTGCCAATCGGCAGGCCCGCTGCCAGCATGAAGGTGTTGGCAATGCCGCCGCCGACGATCAACCGATCGACGTTTTTGGCCAGGCTTTGCAAAATGGTCAGCTTGGTCGATACCTTGGAGCCAGCGACGATAGCTGTCAGCGGGCGCTTTGGGTGGGCCAAGGCTTGGGTGATGGCGTCCACCTCGGCTGACAACAGCGGGCCGGCGCAGGCCATCGGCGCGTATTGCGCAATGCCGTAGGTCGTGCCTTCGGCGCGGTGCGCGGTGCCAAACGCATCGTTGACAAAAATATCGCACAGCGCGGCCAGTTGGCGCGCCAGCGCTTCGCTGTTTTTCTTTTCACCGACGTTGACGCGGCAGTTTTCCAGCAACACCACTTGGCCGGGCTGCACGTCCACGCCGCCCAGCCAGTCGGCGCGCAGCGGCACTTCGCACCCTAGCAACTCGGACAGGCGCGTCGCCACCACGGCCAGTGAGTCTTCAGGTTTGAACGCTCCCTCGGTGGGGCGGCCCAAGTGGCTGGTGACCATCACGGCAGCGCCGGCGTCCAGCGCCATGCGGATGCACGCCAGCGAGGCGCGGATGCGCGTGTCTTCGGTGATGTGGCCGTTGGCGCCCAGCGGCACGTTCAGGTCAGCGCGGATAAATACCCGTTGGCCACGGGCCTTGCCTTGGGCACACAAATCAGAAAAGCGAAGCATAGTCATAGCAAAAATCTGGCAAAAAGGTCTGGCAAATCGCCGGTTGAGCAGGGCTGCCATTGTAGGCAGAGGCCTGCGCCGCGCTTACCAGCCCCAGCCGATGTGCAGCGGCAAGTACACCGCCATGCCGACGACGATGGTGCCCAAAATACTGCGGCGCCAGAAAAAATAGACGCTGGCGCACACGGTGGCCGGCAGGCGCGCGTCTTGCAGGCTGCTGATGAGCTGGCCGTGCTGCATCACAATTTCTGGCGCGATCACGGCAGTGAGTGCGGCCAGCGGCGCGTATTTCAGGCCCCGGCGCAGCCAGTGGGGCATGGGGATTTCGCTCTCGGGCAGCATAAAAAAGGCGCGGGTGATGACGGTGATTACCGCCAGCCCCGCAATCGCCACCAACGGCAGCAGCCAATCCCAGCTCATGGGGCTGACGATGTGTGGGTGGCTGGGCGGCGCCGCTCAAAGCCCTCCACCACCAAGCCGGCGACGACTGCCGCCGCAATCGCTACCAAAATGTTGAGCTTGAGTGGCAGGGCAAAGGTGGCAATGGCCACGCTGGCCGCCACCAGCGTAGCTAGGCTGGTGGCGCGGTCAAACACCAGCGACAGCAACACGCCCAGCAAGGCCAGTACGCCGGCAAAACCCAGTCCCCACGACAGTGGAATCACGTTGGCCAGCAAGATGCCGGCAATCGAGGGCACTTGCCACGCCAGCCAGTTGACGCTGGCGGCGCCCCAAAAATACGGCACTTGGCTGGGTTCAGGCGTGGCTTGTGGATAGCGCTTCATGAAGGCGACAAAGATAACGTCGCCGCTGAAGTAGCCCAGCGTGATGCGTTGGCGCCGGGGCAGGTGCTGAAAGTAGCTGCGCCACATGCTGCTGAAAATCACAAAGCGCAAATTCACGCAGGCCGCCGTCAGCCACACCACCCACAGCGGCCCGCCGACGGCCAGCAGCGGCACCACCGCCAGTTGCGCGCTGCCGGCGTACACCAGCAGCGACATGACCAGTGCCAGCGGCACTGACATACCGCTCTTGACCATGGCTACGCCGGTCACCAGCCCCCACGCGCCAATGCCGACGCCGGTGCCGAGCAAGTCGGAGATGCCAAGGCGAAAGTGGGGATCGCGCAGGGTGGTGCGCAGCGACGTTATCAAGTGGGGCAATACGGGTCTCGTACGGGGGAAAGCGGCAAGTGCGGGCAGTGCGGCTCAGCTGCCCAAGACGCTGCCGGGCTGCACATCGAAGCCGCGCACAAAGTCGGCCGCAGCCAAGCGTTTGCCGCCAGCGCGTTGCAGCACCGTCAGGCACAGCGCCGTGCCTTCGCCGCAGGCGACAGTGATGCCAGCGTCATTTATAGATAAAATCTGCCCGCAGCCCTTATCTGGCAAGCGGTTGTAGCTATCAATTTTATAGTCAAACAGCTTAATGGTATCGCCTGCCAGCGTGGTGCTGGCGCCGGGAAACGGGTCAAACGCGCGGATGCGCTGGCCAATGCTGGCCGCTGGCAGCGACCAGTCGATGCTGCTTTCGGCTTTGTCGATTTTGTGCGCGTAGGTGATGCCTTCTTGCGGCTGCGCTACTGGCTGCAAAGCGCCTTGGGCGGCCAGCTGCAAGGCTTCAAGCACCATCGGCCCGCCCAGCGCGGCCAAGCGGTCGTGCAAGCTGGCAGTGGTGTCGGTGGCGGCAATCGGCAGGCTGCGCGTCAGCAACATAGCGCCGGTGTCCAGGCCCGCGTCCATTTGCATGATGGTCACGCCAGTGTGGGCGTCACCAGCCTCAATGGCGCGGTGGATGGGTGCGGCGCCGCGCCAACGCGGCAGCAAGCTGGCGTGGATGTTGAGGCAACCGTAGCGCGGCAAGTCCAGCACCCACTGCGGCAGGATGAGGCCGTAGGCGGCGACCACCATCACATCGGCGCCGGCTTGCTCTAAGGCGGCACGCGCGCTAGCGGCGTCTTCGGGGTATTTGCCGTCCAGGCGCAGGCTGCGCGGCTGGGCAAGGGCAATGCCGTGCTCCAAGGCGCATTGTTTGACGGGGGAGGCTTGCAGCTTCATGCCGCGCCCGGCCGGGCGGTCGGGCTGGGTCAGCACCAGCGGCACCGACAGGCCAGCGTCCAACAAATGCTGCAAGGCGACGCGGGCGAACTCGGGCGTGCCGGCAAAAACAATCTTCATTCGTCGTCCGCTTCGCGCTGCTTTTTGAGCATTTTGGTTTTGATGCGGTTGCGCTTAAGCGGCGAGAGGTATTCGACAAACACTTTGCCCAGCAAGTGATCCATCTCGTGCTGTAAGCACACCGCCAGCGTGCCCTCGGCTTTGATGGTGCGTGCCTGGCCGTGCTCGTCAAGGGCGCGCACATGGACGGCAATGGCGCGTTCGACGCCGTCGTAAATGCCGGGCACCGACAGGCAGCCTTCGTCGCCCACCTCGGTCTCGGGGCTGGCCCAGACGATTTCGGGGTTGATGATCACCAGTGGCTGGTTGCGATCTTCAGACGTGTCAATCACCACAATGCGCTCGTGTACGTTGACCTGTGTTGCTGCCAAGCCAATGCCTTGGGCGTCGTACATGGTGGCCAGCATATCGGCGACGATGGTGCGCACACGATCGTCAACTGCCTGCACCGGGCGCGCTACGGTGTGCAAGCGCGGATCGGGATAACAAAGAATAGAAAGAATGGCCATAGTCACAAAAAAAAGATGTCGGTATTTTCGCCACTTTTGGCTGGGTATGCCTTGGCCGGCCAATAATCATTGCCCAATCAAGGACTTGGGTTGAGAATCCCCGGTGATTTGTAACGTATTTAGCTGCCTAGCCTGAGCCTCAGACCTAGCGCGGTGCCAGCGAGGGGCGATTTAATAATGCATCACACCAACCACACGCGCGCGCATTTTGGCGCTGCGCCCCGCGCCGCTTTGGGCGCGCTCACCCTTATTGCCGCCGTGTGCGGCGCGGCGCTAGCGCAGGCACAAACGCCGCCAGCGGCCACTGCCAGCGAGCGCGCCACGGCCCAGCAAGTGGCCGAGCAAGGCATTGCCCAGTCCGAGCTGATGCCCAACGCGCCCGATCAGTACGTGGTCAAGTCTGGCGACACGCTGTGGGGCATTGCCGGCCTGTATTTGCGCCGCCCGTGGCACTGGCCTCAGCTGTGGGGCATGAACCTGCAAGCCATTGCCAATCCGCACCTGATCTATCCCGGCCAAACGCTGTACCTAGAGCGCCAAGACGGTTTGGCCCGCTTGCGCACCAGCGCGCCAGGCGCCGCCGCCGCGCCGGGCGAGCCAGAAATCGTGCGTATTTCGCCCCGCATCCGCAGCCAAAGCCTGAGTGAGATGGCCTTGCCAATGCTCAAGCCCCACCTGATTGAGCCGTTTTTGGCCGACCCCTTGGTGGTCGAGGCGGGGGCGCTGGAGATCGCTCCGCGCATCATCGCCACTGTGGACGACCGCGTGCTGATGACCACCGGCGACCGTGCCTATGCCCGTGGCGAAGCCGCCGACCCGTTGCGCGCAGAACCCGGTCAGCCGCGCATTTACCGCATCGTGCGCCAAGCGGTGGCGCTGAAAGACCCGCTGACGCAAGAAATTTTGGGCTACGAGGCGCTGTATGTCGGCAAGGCCGAACTGGTGCGCGGCGAGAGTACCGAAGAGTCCGCCAACGGCAAGGGTGGCATCGTCTCTGAATACGTGCCAGCCACGCTGGATGTGTTGTCGGCCAAAGAAGAAGTGCGCGCCGGCGACCGCTTGATACCCGAGCCGCCGCGCGCGTTTATGAACTATATGCCGCACGCACCACACACCGAGGTGGATGCGCGCGTGGTGTCGATTTATGGCAGTGGTGCGATGGTCAATGCGGCACAAAATCAAGTTATCGCTATCAATTTGGGTGAGCAAGACGGGATACAGACGGGCCACGTGCTGCACCTGATGACCCAAGGCGATCGCATTAAAGACACCACCGACCCGTCGCGCCCCACCATCAAGCTGCCCAGCGAGAGCAACGGCGTAGCGATTGTGTTTCGCGTCTTTGATCGCATCGCCTACGCCTTGATTCTGGATGTGCGCAATACCGTGCGCGTGGGCGACCGCCTGGTCAATCCGCAATAAACCAGCACTGGCCGATTTTCTTGATGGAACGTGATGACCTGAGCGCTTGGCTGCGCCTGACGCTCACCCCGGGCATTGGCAACGCCACTGCGCGGCGCTTGTTGCAGGCGTTTGGCCTGCCGCAGAACATTTTTCAGCAAACCGGCCCAGCGCTACAGCAGTGCGTGACCGCCGCGCAGGCGCAGGCTTTGCTGCAAGCGCCGGCTGGACTGGCGCCGCTGTTAGCCGCCACTTGGCAGTGGTTGCACCCGGCTGCGCCGCCGGGCAATGGGGGCGCTAATGGCCCGAATGGCCCGAATGGCGCAGGCAGCCACCCCCCAATGGCACGCGCCCTGTTGACCTTGGGCGATGCGCAATACCCGTCCTTGTTGTTAGAGACCGAAGACCCGCCGCCGCTGCTTTATGTGTTGGGGGCGGCGCGTTTTTTGGTGCCAGGCGCTGAGCCGTTTCCGCGTGGCAGCTGTTTGGCCATTGTCGGCAGTCGCCACCCGACAGCGCAAGGCGAGGGCAACGCACGCCAATTTGCCCGCGCGCTGCGCGCCACTGGGCTGACGATTGTCTCGGGCTTGGCGCTGGGCGTTGATGCTGCCGCCCATGAGGGTGCGCTGGCCGAGGCGCAAAGCAGCGACAGCACGCCCGCCACAGTGGCCATCGTCGGCACCGGGTTGGATCGGGTTTATCCGCGCAGCCACCGCGATCTGGCCCACCGTATTGCTGCCCATGGTCTGCTGGTGAGCGAATACCCGCTGGGCACGCCGCCGCTGCCGGGCAATTTCCCCAAGCGCAACCGCATCATTGCCGGCCTGTCGCAAGGCACGCTGGTGGTCGAAGCCGCGCCCGCCTCTGGCTCGCTGATCACGGCGCGTTTGGCGTCTGAGCAGGGGCGCGAGGTGTTCGCTATTCCCGGCTCCATCCATGCGCCGCAGTCGCGCGGTTGCCATACGTTGATTCGCCAAGGCGCCAAATTGGTCGAAACCGCCGAAGACGTGTTGGAAGAATTGCGTCTGTCCAGCCCTACCGCTTTGGCGCCACCACCAGGCAAAGCTGCGGGCAAAGCAACCGGCAAAACGGCTGGCCGCAGCCAACGCACGCCAGCACAGCCTGCGTCAAGTGCATCGCCCCTGCCGGTGCCGCAACAACAAAGCCTAGACGTGCCCGACTCGCCACTGCTGCAAGCCTTGGGTTACGACCCGGCGGGGCTGGATGCCTTGCAAGCGCGTACTGGCTTGGCCACGCCGGCTTTGCAAGTAGCGCTGTTGGAGTTGGAGCTGGCCGGCGCGGTAGCACGCTTGCCGGGCGGCCTGTTTCAGCGCATTGGGCGCGGTTGAGGCCATTAACTGAGCAAGCGCTCGGGATTGGCGCCCAGCTTGGCCAGCGCGTCGCGCGTGGCGCGGGCGGTTAAGCCTTCTTCTTCTTCGGCGACCAGCAAGCCGGCTTGCAAATAAGCGCCCAAGCGGCGCAGTTGCAGCAAATAGGTACTGCCATCCATCGCGGCAAACAAGTGCAGCTGTTTGCGCTGGCTGTGCCAGGCGTATTGCACCTGCGCGCTGGTGCCGTTGTGGTCTAGCGTGAACCACGTGCCCAGCGACAGCTCGTAGGCCCACTGCAACATGGACTCGTCGATGGGCGCATCGTTGTCGGCAATCACGTGGATGGACGAGGCGTCGATGCCCAGCATCATCTCGATGCTGTCGCTGTCGAGCGGAAAGTCGCCCATCACCTCGTCGTCAATAAAGTCTTCAAGGTTCTCTAGCCGCTTGGCCATGGCTTCGATGTGTTCGTGCGGAATTGAGGCCGTTTTGGACAAAAAGGCCTCGGCCAGGGTATCGGTCAGAATTTTGATTTGTGCGTCTTGCGCCGCACCGTTGACCCCCACCAAGGCCAAGCCTTGGCGCAAGCGTTGCAGCAGTGCTGGCAGCTCTTGGATGACTTGGCTTCTATCGGTACGGCTGGGTTTGGCGCTGGCGGCCCAGACTAGGTCGGCCGCCGTGCGTTTCAGGACTATCGTGTCGGCGTGCTGGGGGCCATCGCGCACAGCAGACAAGGCCAGCACCTCGGCCCAAAATTTGAACAAAAAATCGCGGATTTCGTCGCGCACCGGCATATCTTTGAGCATGGTGCGCAGCTCAATGGTGTATTGGATGGCCAAGGTTTCGCGCTGCTCAATTTGCTGCGCCACGCTGACCAGTTGCGAGGTGGATTTTTTCTCGGTCAAAAAATGCGCCAAGAATTTTTCAAACTCATCGAGCACCAACTGAAACACGCGCCGCCCGGTTTCTGGGTACTGCTCAATCACTTGCACCACGCGGCGAATTTCGGCTTCTAGTGCGCCGCCGCTGATGGCTGTGGCGTCAAAGCCCAGCACGCACGAGCCCATGCGGTCGATCAGTTGGCGCGCTGGGTGGTTCAGGTTGCTGAAAAATTCGGGCTCGGCCAGCGCCACGCGCAGCACCGGCACCTGCAAGCGGGCAAACCAGACGCGCACCGAGGGTGGGATGTGGTCTTCGGCCAAGATGCTTTGAAACATTAGCGCCACCACTTCGATGATGGCTTTTTCGCTGTCGGTTGAGGCGGTTTTTTTCAGCTGCTCGGACTGCTGGCGCACCACGCCAGACACCTGCACCACCGAGGCTTGGCTGTAGTGGTCTACGACCGCGCCCATGGTGCTGTAGTGGCTGACCGCTTGGACTTGGTGCTCGGCCAGTGCATGGGCCAGCGCACTCGATGCCGGGGCGGCGGCGCTGGCTGGGCCGGCATTGACGGCGCCGACAGCATGGATGGCATACGCGCTTACGCTCGGCTGTAGCGGGTGCTGTGGGTGCTGTGGGTGCTGCGGGTGTTGTGTGGGCTGCACCAAAAAACGCCGCAGTTGGCCCATCACGCCGTGTGCGCGTTGGCGCGCACGGGCCAAGGGCGTCATGGCCGAGGATGGGTGCAGCGGATAGAGCGCGCCGCCTTGGCTGAGTGGCGCTGCATAGCCCGAAGGCAGATAGCCAGAGTGCCCGGCAGCCATGGCGGCTTGCGACTGCTCCAGTGCTTGCGATACCAAATCGCCAGCATGGGAGTGGGGTGGCTGTCCTGCTGCTGCGTGTGCGTGGCTTGGCCCTTGCCCTTGCCCTTGCCCTTGTGGGCGCTGCACGCGCACACGCAAATCTTGCTGGGCCGCAACACCTTGCGCGGCCAAAAAATCGTTGCATTTTTGGTAGGTCTCTTGCAGCAGCTGCGCCAAGCTGCGCTGCAAGGTGTCTAGGGACAGTTGCAAATCGGGGCGCGGCAGTTCGGCTTGCACCCATTGCTCGACCACCGCTAGGCAAATGGGGTCGGGCCGCAAAATATCGGTGCTGGCCAACTCGCCATCCAAGGCCTGCATCCGCAGGCGCAGGGCATCAAACACCAGGCTGACTTGCTCCATCACTACCAAGGCGATGCGCGAGGCGATGATTTTGTTTTCCACCACATCGTCGCTGAGCAGTGAGAACTCTAAGTTGTCGAGTGTGTTCTTGCGTGGTGCGGCCAAGGCGGGTGCCAAGGAGGCTTTCCACGCTTTGGTCAGTCCTTGTACCCAAGCGGCGTGGTGCTTTTGGTACGTAGACCAAGCATCGCGGCGCTCTTGCATATCGCGCTGCGTGCCGGTTTGCGCCATCAGTTCGGCCAAAAAATCGGCAATGGCTTGGTCTACACCGGCAATGCCGGCGCACAGCCCCTCGACAAATTGCTGGCGCACAGCGCTGGCCAAGTGGCGCTGCGACGGGGAGTGGGCTGGTGCAGGCATAGGCTCAGCAGGTTAAGTAGCAGGTGCGCCCAGCGCCTGGCTCAGACCGTGGCGCCGGCGTTCGGGTCATCCGGGTCAACGCCTTCGCCCTCTTGGCGCACGGTTTTGACCAAGTCTTCGCGCTTGACACCCAGCCACATCGCAATCGAGGCGGCGACAAACACCGACGAGTAAATGCCAAACAAAATGCCCACGGTGAGTGCCAACGCAAAGTAGTGCAGGCTGGGGCCGCCAAAGAAGAACATGGACAACACCATCGCCTCGGTCGAGGCGTGGGTGATGATGGTGCGGCTCATGGTGCTGGTGATGGCGTGGTCGATGACTTCGTGCGTGTTCATCTTGCGATAGCGCCTAAAGGCCTCGCGAATACGGTCAAAAATCACCACCGACTCGTTGACCGAGTAGCCCAGCACCGCCAGCACGGCGGCCAGCACCGACAGCGAAAATTCCCACTGGAAGAAGGCAAAAAAGCCCAAGATGATGACCACGTCGTGCAGGTTGGCAATGATGGCGGCGACGCCAAACTTCCACTCAAAGCGCATAGCCAAATACACCACGATGCCCAGCACCACCATGCCCAGCGCCATCAGGCCGCCATGCACCAGCTCTTCGCCCACCTGCGGGCCGACAAATTCGGTGCGCCGCAGCGTGGCCTCGGCATCTGCCGCCTTCAGCGCGCCAATCACTTGCTCGCTTTGCTGCGCTGAGGTCACGCCCTTTTGCACCGGCAGGCGAATCATCACGTCGCGCGCGGTGCCAAAGTTTTGCACCTGCACATCGTTGTAGCCCAGCGCCGAGACGGTCGAGCGCACCTTGGCCAGGTCGGCTGGCTGGCTGTAGGCCACCTCCAGCACCGTGCCGCCGGTGAACTCCACCGACAGGTGCAGGCCGCGCGTGAGCAGGAAGAACACCGCCAGCGCAAAGGTAATGAAGGAGATCGCGTTGAAAACCAACGCGTGCTTCATGAAAGGGATGTCTTTTTTGATGCGGAAGAATTCCATGGTCTTCCTCCTTTAGTGGGTCTTTGCGACAGCCGTGGTGGCTGTGGCGGGGGTGGCATCGACATCCGCGTCTGGTTTCCAGATTTGGCCAATCGACACGCTCTTGAGCTTTTTCTTGCCGCCGTACCACAGGTTGACCAAGCCGCGCGAGAAGAACACCGCCGAGAACATGCTGGTCAAAATACCAATGCAGTGCACCACGGCAAAGCCGCGCACCGGGCCCGAGCCAAAGGCCAGCAAGGCCAAGCCAACAATCAGCGTGGTGACGTTCGAGTCCAAAATGGTCGCCCAAGCGCGCTCGTAGCCGGCGTGGATGGCCATTTGCGGCGAGGCGCCCTCGCGCAGCTCTTCGCGGATGCGCTCGTTGATCAGCACGTTGGAGTCAATCGCCACGCCAATCGCCAGCGCCATCGCGGCAATGCCCGGCAGGGTCAGCGTGGCTTGCAGCATCGACAGCACCGACAGCAGCATCAACACGTTAACGCCCAGCGCAATGGTCGAGAACACGCCAAACAGCAGATAGTACATACACATAAAGGCTGCCACAGCCAACATACCCCAGACCACGCTGTCAATGCCGCGCGTGATGTTGTCGGCGCCCAAGCTCGGGCCAATGGTGAATTCTTCGATGATCTCCATCGGTGCGGCCAGTGAGCCCGCACGCAGCAGCAGCGAGGTGTCGTTGGCTTCGGTCGAACTCATGCGGCCCGAAATTTGCACCCGACCGCCGCCAATTTCGGCGCGGATCACTGGGGCTGTGACCACTTCGCCCTTGCCTTTTTCAAACAGCACGATGGCCATGCGTTTGCCGATGTTCTCGCGCGTGATGTCTTTGAAGATGCGCGAACCCTTGGCGTCCAGCGTCAGGTTGACGGTGGGCTCTTGCGTCTGGCTGTCAAAGCCGGGCTGGGCGTCGGTCAGGTTCTCGCCGGTCAGCACCACTTGTTTTTTGACAATCACCGGCTGGCCGTTGCGATCGAGGTATTTTTCGGCACCAAACGGTACCGGGCCAGAGCCCATTTCAGCTGCGCGTGCCTCGGTGCCCTCGTCGACCATGCGAATTTCCAGCGTGGCGGTGCGCCCCAAAATGTCTTTGGCCTTGGCGGTGTCTTGTACGCCGGGCAGTTGCACCACGATGCGGTCCAGGCCCTGCTGCTGAATCACCGGCTCGGCCACGCCCAGCTCATTGATGCGGTTGTGCAGCGTGGTGATGTTTTGCTTGAGCGCTTGGTCTTGCACGCGGCGCAGGGCCTCGGGCTTGATGCTGGCGCTCAGGCGCAATTCGCTGCCGTCGGCGCCGCTGGTGGTTTGCAGGTCGGGGAACTGGTCGGAAATCAGGTTGCGCGTGGCCGTTTGCATCGCCTCGTCGCGCACCCGGATATCAATGCTTTGGCCGTTGCGGGTGATGCCGCCGTGGCGGATGTTTTTGTCGCGCAAGGCGCTGCGGATGTCGCCCGCATACGACTCGGCCTTTTTGGTCAGCGCCGCCTGCATATCCACTTGCAGCATGAAGTGCACGCCACCGCGCAAGTCCAAGCCCAAATACATCGGCGCAGCGTGAATGGCCGTGAGCCAAGCCGGCGAGCGCGACACCAAATTGAGCGCGACGATGTACATCGGATCAGTGGCATCAGGAATCAGCGCTTTTTGGATGGCGTCTTTGGCCTTGAGCTGGGTGTCGGGGGTGTCAAAACGCGCCCGCACCGAGGTGCCTTCCAACGCGATCAGATCCGGCGCCACGCCCGCAGCGCTGAGCGCGTCTTGCACGCGCTGCAACACAGCGGCATCGACCTTGACCGTGGCCTTGGCCGAGGACACTTGAACGGCCGGAGCCTCACCAAAAAAATTGGGCAGGGTGTACAAAATCCCCACCAACAGCGCGACCACAATGATCGCGTACTTCCAGACCGGGTAACGGTTCATGATCGCGCTTCTACCTCAGAGACAAGGGACGCCGCGCACCGAGTTGGCGCGCAGCAAAACAGGACGGGGCAGGGCAGGGCTTATTTCAGCGAGCCTTTGGGCAGCACTTGGGCTACGGCTTGGCGCTGCATTTGCACCTCGACGCCGCTGGCAATTTCGACATACACATACTGATCGGTGATGCGCGAGACCCGGCCCATGATGCCGCCGCCAGCGACCACTTCGTCGCCCTTGCCCAGCGCATCGATCATCGCGCGGTGGTCTTTTTGGCGCTTCATTTGGGGCCGAATCATGACGAAATACAGCACCAAGAACATCAGCACCAGCGGCAACATACCGGTGATGGTGGACATCATGTCGCCGCCACCCGCAGCTGCGGCTGCAGGGGCGGTTTGGGCAAAAGCAGAAGAAATCAGCACGGAGGAACTCCAACAAAAAAGGGGGGCTAACAAAAAACGCCAGACCCGGCGGGCCTGATACGGCGCGCCAAGACGCAAAGCAAAGATTGTATGCGGCGCCTTGCGCACCCCTACAAGGCGTTCCTCAGTGGCCTGGTAAAGGTGCTGAAAACAAGGTAAATCGGCCTCTAGCCCTTATACAGCAAGCGCTTGCAGCTATTTTTTTAATAGCAATGTCGGGCTGGCGCTGCGGCGCTGCGACTCAGGCTGCAGCCCGTGTTGGCGCTGGCATGGCCACTGGCTGGCGCCACTGCACCATCAAATCCGCCCAGCGGGTGCGCGCAGCAGTCAAGTGGCGCTCTTTAACGTGGCCGTAGCCGCGAATGTCCTCGGGGATGCGGGCAATGCGCGCCGCCAGCGCCAGGCGCTCGGGCGTCAGGCCCGTCAGCAATTCGTCGATGCAGGTGCGGTACTCGGCTATCAACGCGCGCTCCATGCGCCGCTCGGCGGTCTTGCCAAAGATGTCCAGCGCGCCGCCGCGCAGCCCTTTGAGTCCCGCCAGCACGCCCAAAGCGCGGCGCAGCCACGGGCCAAACTGCTGCTTGACCAGCTCGCCTTGGTCATTGCGCTGCGCCAGCAAGGGCGGTGCCATGTGGTGGACGATTTTGTAATCGCCCTCAAACATCGCGGCGATTTTGTCGGTGAAGACGGCATCGGTGTGCAGGCGCGCCACCTCGTACTCATCCTTGTAGGCCATCAACTTGAACAAATAGCGCGCCACGGCTTCGCTCAGTGCGGTGCTGCTGCCCAATTGGCCCTCGGCGGCTTTGACTTTGTCGACAAACGCCAGGTAATCGGCGGCGTAGGCGGCGTTTTGGTACTGGGTCAAATAGTCAACGCGCAGCGCCACGGTGTCGGCCAGCGTCGGTTTTTTGACAAAGGCAATCACTTGCGCCGGCTGCAGTAGCTTTTCAACGGCCGCCAAGTCGTGCGCGCAGCGCCGGCCCCATTCAAACGCGGCTTGGTTGTTGGCCACTTGCACGCCGTTCAACTCCATGGCGCGCATCAGTGCCACGTGCGACAGCGGCACCCGGCCTTGTTGCCAGGCAAAGCCCAGCAGCAGCGGGTTGGTGTAAATGCTGTCGCCCAGCGCTTGCACGGCGATGTTTTCGGCATCAAAACTGCCGAGGTACTCGGCGCCCACCGCCGCCGTGATGGCGCTTTCGCACTGGCCGCCCGGAAACTGCCAATCGGGGTTGGTGACAAACGCTGCTGTCGGCGCGCCGTGGGTGTTGAGCGCCACATAAGTGCGCCCCGGCTGCATGACGGCCAGCGTGGCTTTGTTGGCGGCAACGATGCTGTCGCAGCCAATCACCAAGTCGGCCTTGGCGGTATCGACCTTGGTGGTGTAGATGGCCTCGGGGGTGTTGGCAATTTGGATGTGGCTCCACGTGGCGCCGCCTTTTTGCGCCAAACCGCCCGCGTCTTGGGTGATGACGCCCTTGCCGTCCAAGTGCGCCGCCATGCCCAGCAGCGAGCCAATGGTGATGACGCCCGTGCCGCCGACGCCGCCGACCACAATGCCCCAGGCCTGGTCGGCATTGGGCAGCGTCGGTTGGGGGATGGCGGGCAAGCTGGCCAACAAGTCGGTCTTGGCGTCTTTTTTAGGTTTTTTCAGTTGC
>JAGNSH010000214.1 GCA_017988165.1 Giesbergeria sp.
TTGCCTTCGGTGAAGGCGTATTCGACGCCACACAGCGCAGACAGGCGACGGAAGATTTCAAAGTCGTCCAGCGCATCGCCTTGCGGGGCGATGACTTGCTTCATGGCATAGATTTTGTCGATGCTGTAGGTGCCGCTCGACGACAGGTCGTTGCGCTCTAGCGTGGTGGTGGCCGGCAGCACGATGTCGGCCCAGCGGGTCGAGGCGGTCCACCAGCAGTCTTGCACCACGATGGTGTCGACCACCGGCAGCGCGCGAATCAGCTCGTTCAAGTCTTGCTGGTGCGACATGAAGTTGTTGCCGGCGTTGTAGATCAGCTTGATGTGCTCGGGGAAGGTGTAGTCGCTGCCGTTGTAGGTGAACTTTTTGCCGGGGTTGAGCAGCATTTCGTTAATGCGCGAAGCCGGGCAGATTTTTTTGACCGGGTTGCGCCCTTGCGATAGGCCGCGCGGTGCGGTGCCGCCCGATTGCGGCATGCCGCCGCCGCCGTAGTGCCAGCTAAAGCCCACGCCTTGGCCGGGCAGGCCAAAGTTGCCCAAGATGCACGACAGGTTGACGATGGCCCAGTAGGCCATTTCGCCGTGCTGCGCGCGCTGGATGGCCCAAGAGCCCGCAAACTGCGTGCGCTTGCTGGCAAACAGCTCGGCCAGTTCGCGGATTTTGGCGGCGGGGATGCCGGTGATGGCGGCGGCCCATTCGGGCGTTTTGGCAGGGGAGCCGTCGCTGTCTTTACCCAGCAGGTAGTTCAGGTAGCGGTCAAAGCCGACGGTGTATTTGTCGATGAAGGCTTGGTTGTGTTTGCCGCTGGTGTAGAGGTGGTAGCCCATCGCCAAGAACAACGCCGTGTCGGTGTTGGGGATGATCTTGACCCACTCCGAACCCATTTTTTCGTCGGTGGTGGTGACTTGGGGGTTGATGGAGACAAATTTGACGCCGGCTTTTTTGATGGCGTCCCATTTGTCGTACATGTCGTGGTCGGCCACGGTGTATTCGATGCGGTTGTTTTTGTTTGGGTCGCAGCCAATAAAGACGAATACTTCGGTGTTGTCGCGCACTTGCTCCCATGCGGTTTGGGCTGAATAGACCTCCATGTCGCCGACAACGAACGGCATGATGATTTGCGCCGCGCCGCCCGAGTAGTCGCCGGTGGTGACGGACGAGCCGCCCAGCAGGTTAAAAAACCGCCCTTGCAGCACGTTGGGCCGAAAGATGCCCGCGTGCGACCAGCCGCCGTAGGAGCTGCTGAAGACGCCTTCGTTGCCGTGTTTTTCGATGGTGTCGAGGATGGCTTTGGCGGTCAGACCCAATGCGGTTTCCCAGCTGACTTGCACGAATTCTTCTTTGCCGCGCAGCTCGGGTTTGCGGTTGCCTTGAAGCCCTTCCAGGTAGGACTTGCGCACCATTGGGGCAGTGATGCGGGTTTTGTCGTAAGTGCGCGCCAGCACTCCCAAGGTGAGCATTTCGGTCGGGCGTGCATCGGCCTTGGTTGGCGTGATTTGGGTGATCTTGCCGTTTTTGACGTTGGCGACAAATGGGCCGTAGTGCGAGGCGTGGCTGACCGTGCCGGTGAAGGTTTTGTAGTTGATACCAGCGCCTGTAGCCGGGGTTTGTGCAAAGGCGTTAGACAGGGGGCTCCAAGGAAACAGGTTGGTGGCTATTCCAGCGGTGCCGGCAACGCTGGTGGCACCTAATAGTTTGCGACGGGTGATATGCATGGTGATGCTCCTTGGGCGCTAAAAAGCAAATGGTTGAGGCGCGCCCTGATCAGGTAACCATTTGAAAACCGCCAAAGTTTAGTCCTCTGAACACAACTGTTGTTGGTTGACTAAATTAGGCGGTCTATAGGTGCTCACTTGCTATGTCGCTGCTCAATGCGCGCCGCTGGCCTCTGCGCTAGGGGTGCCTGCAGCAGCTGCGCTGGCCGGGCGCTCGGTAAACCAAATCACGCCAATCAGCAGTAAAAATAAATAGGCCGATCCCAGAAAAATGTCGTCCACTGCGCGGGTGTAGGCCTGCTGATCGATCAGGCGGTTGACCTGCGCCAGTGCCTGCTCCATCGACAGGCCGGCGCTGGTCAGGCCGTTGAGCGTTTGGGCAAACACGCCTTGGCCTTGCACCAGCGATTCGGTCAGGTGAGCGTGGTGCAGCGCGGCGCGGTCTTCCCACAGGGTAGTGGCAATGGACACGCCCATCGCGCCCGCAGTGATGCGGGTGAAGTTACTCAAGCCGGCCGCGGCCGGAATTTGCGCGGGCGTCAAGCCTGAAAGGGTGATGGTGGTCAGCGGAATAAAGAAAAACGCCATTGCCCCGCCTTGGATCACGGTGGGGATGAGCACCGTGACAAAGTCGGTATCGGTGGTGAATTGCGCGCGCATCCATAGCACCGCCGCAAACACAATGAAGGCACCCGTGGCCATGCGGCGCGGGTCCCACTGGCCCACTTTGCGCCCGACGATGGGCGTCAGCAAAATGGCCAGCAGCCCCACCGGTGCCAGCGCCATGCCGGCGTCGGTGGCGGTGTAGCCCATCCATTGCTGCAGCCACAGCGGCAGCAGCACCACGTTGCCAAAAAACAGCGCGTAGGCAATCGACAGCGACATCGCGCCAAAGGCGAAGTTTCGCCCTTTGAACAGGCGTAAATCGACCACTGGGTGCTTGTCGGTCAGCTCCCACACCACAAACACAGCAAATGACACGGCGGCGACCACCGCCAAAACAATGATTTCTGACGAGGCAAACCAGTCCAGCTCTTTGCCTTTGTCCAGCATCAGTTGCAGCGCGCCGACCCACAGCACCAGCAGCGTCAGGCCGACGGTGTCGATGGGCAGTTTGCGGATGGGCGTTTCGCGCTGCTTGTAGATGGCCCAAGTGAACGCCGCTGCCAGCAGGCCCACCGGCACGTTGATATAAAAAATCCACGGCCACGAGACGTTGTCCGTGATCCAGCCGCCCAGCAGCGGCCCCACGACAGGCGCTACCAGCGTGGTCACGCCCCACAGCGCTAAAGCGGTGCCCGCTAGCGCACGCGGGAAGCTCGACAGCAGCAAGGACTGCGACAGCGGAATCATCGGCCCGGCGACCAAGCCTTGCAGCACCCGAAAAAACACCAGCATTTCCAGCGACGTAGCAAAGCCGCACAGCCACGAGGTGATGACAAACAGCAGCACGCTCATGGTGAACAGGCGCACCGCACCAAAGCGCTGCGTCAGCCAGCCGGTCAGCGGCACCGAGATGGCGTTGGCTACGCCAAAGCTGGTAATCACCCAAGTGCCTTGGCCGGGGCTGACTCCCAGATCGCCGGCAATGGCCGGCAGTGAGACGTTGGCAATCGACGAATCGAGCACATCCATAAACGTTGCCAGTGATAGGGCAAGCGTGCCC
>JAGNSH010000058.1 GCA_017988165.1 Giesbergeria sp.
CAGTCAGTCCTACAAGTCTGCTTACTTTGATACCTAAAATAATAAATTCTTACAAGTGGCGCGCGCGGCCCTGTCGCCTGTGGGACTAAAACGCCCCCTACCCTAGGAAAAGCCCGGTAGTCCTTTCCCCTCAGCCCTTAAACAATCGTGCCCGATTCGACTTTGACTCTTCTTTCAGGGCACCCCATGGACAAAATTTGGCTTAAGAGCTATCCCGCAGGCATTCCCCACACCGTTGATCTGGAGCAGTACCGCTCCGTTGCCCACCTGCTCGAGGAGGCAATGGCAAAGCACGCCAACCATCCGTTTTCGGTGTGCATGGAGCGCTGGATGAGTTATGGCGAGCTCGATCGCGAGTCGGCCGCCTTGGGCGCGTGGTTGCAGGCGCAGGGGCTAGAGCCCGGCGCGCGCGTGGCCATCATGCTGCCCAACATTCCACAATTTGCCGTCACCATGGCCGCCGTGCTGCGCGCCGGTTACACCTGCGTCAACGTCAACCCGCTGTACACGCCACGCGAACTGGCGCACCAGCTCAAAGACTCGGGCGCCACGGTCATCGTCATCTTGGAGAACTTTGCCCACGTGCTGGCCGGCGTGCTCGACAGCAGTCCGATAAAGCACGTAGTGATGGCCTCGATGGGCGACTTGCTGGGCTTTGCCTACGGCCACTGGATCAACTTTGCCGTGCGCCACATCGCCAAAATGGTGCCCGACTACGACCTGCCCATGACTGGCGCGCGCCAACTGACACCGTTCAAAAAAGCACTGACCGAGGGCGCGCAGCGCAAGTTGCAACCCAGCACCGCCACGCTCGACTCGATTGCCTTTTTGCAATACACCGGCGGCACCACCGGCCTGTCTAAAGGCGCGGTGCTGACGCACCGCAACATCATTGCTGCCACGCTGCAAGCGCAGGTTTGGTTTGCCCCGGCGCTGGCCAAGGTGGGCGACGTGGCCAAAGTCAACAGCATTGCTGCGCTGCCGCTGTACCACATCTTTGCGCTCACGCTGTGCCTGCTGACCATCCGCCAAGGCTCGCACCTGACGCTGATTCCGAACCCGCGCGACATCCCCAAATTTGTCGAGGTGCTGAAAAAACGCCCATTCCACATGCTGCCAGCGGTCAACACGCTGTTTAACGCGCTGCTGCAAAACGAGCAGTTTCGGGCGCTGGACTTTTCGCAGCTGTGCCTGTCGCAAGCGGGCGGCATGGCCGCCTCTGAGGGCACGGCGCGCGAGTGGCACAAAGTCACCGGCAACGCCATGATTGAGGGCTGGGGCATGAGCGAGACCTGCGCTATCGGCACCAACAACCCGGTGGGCAACAGCACCTTTAACGGCAGCATTGGCCTGCCGCTGCCGGGCATCGACATCGCCATCAAAGACGACGATGGCCAAGACGTGGCACAAGGCCTGTCGGGCGAAATTTGCATTCGCGGCCCCAACGTCACCCCCGGTTATTACCAGCAGCCGGCAGAAAACGCCACCGCCTTCACCGCCGACGGCTACTTGCGCACCGGCGACGTCGGCGTGATGGACGAGCAGGGCTACACCCGCATCATCGACCGCAAAAAAGACATGATTTTGGTCAGCGGCTTCAACGTCTTTCCCAACGAGGTGGAAAACACCATCTCGCTGTGCCCCGGCGTATTGGAGTGCGCCGCCATCGGCGTGCCCGACGAAAAGCAGGGCGAAGCCATCAAAGTGTTCATCGTGCGCAGCAACCCGGCGCTGACCGAAAAAGAAGTCAAGAGCTTTTGCCACGACAACATGACCGGCTATAAATGCCCCAAGCACATCGAGTTTCGCGACGACCTGCCCAAAACCAACGTCGGCAAAGTGCTGCGACGCCAACTGCGCACCACCGCCTAAACTAGCAGTTAAATTTTTACCATCTTATTGAGAGCTAATGGCGCATACCCCACAAGCATTACCGCCCGAAATCACGGTGTTAGAGCGCGACTGGCTCTCAGCCAACAACATCGTTTTTCAGGGCGCGCACTCGGGCACGGCGGTGGTCGATACCGGCTACCACAGCCATGCCGAGCACACCGTGGCTTTGGTGGGCGCTGCGCTGCACGGGCGCGCGCTGGATCACATCCTCAACACCCATTTGCACAGCGACCACTGCGGCGCCAACGCGGCGCTGCAAGCGGCTTGGCCCGGTGTGCGCACCGCCGTGCCGCCGGGGCAGATGGCCCACGTGCGCCACTGGGACGCCTACGCCCTGAGCTACACCCCCACCGGCCAGCACTGTCCGCCATTTCGCGCCGACGCCGCGCTGATGCCCGGCACCGAAGTGCTGCTGGGCGACCGCCCGTGGCAAATCCACGCTGCCCCCGGCCACGACCCGCACTCCATCGTGCTGTTTGAGCCGCAAGACGCGCTGTTGATTTCAGCCGACGCGCTGTGGGAAAACGGCTTTGGCGTGGTGTTCCCCGAGCTAGAGGGCGAAGCCGCCTTTGCTGAAGTCGCCGCCACGCTGGACTTGATAGCGCGCTTGGCCCCGCGCACCGTCATCCCCGGCCACGGCCCGGTGTTTTACGACGCACCCAGCGCCCTAGATGCCGCCCGCCGCCGCCTGGACGGCTTTGTGCGCGACCCGGTAAAACACGCGCTGCACGCTGCCAAAGTGTTGTTGAAATACAAATTGCTGGAATGGCAGCGCATCGCTGTGCCCGATGTGCAAGCGTGGGCCTTGGCCACGCCGTATTTCAGTCTGCTGCACAGCCGCTACTTTGCCGACACCGAACTGCTGGCGTGGCTAGACAGCTTGGCTGAGTCGCTGGTGCGCGCCGGCGCCGCCACGCGCCAAGGCAATATGTTGCACAACGCCTGAGCTTTATCCGTACTATTTATCAATACTATTTTGATAGCTGCAACCGCAGGCGCAGCGCGGGCTTAAGGCCTAAAACCATCTCATGGTTTATTTATAAAACACCGCCACCCGCCCTTTGAGCGTCAGCAGCAGTGGCTGACCACGGCGGTCGCGGGTTTTGCCGGCGGGGACTTTGAGCCAGCCTTCGCTGACGCAGTACTCCTCCACATCAAAACGCTCCTTGTCGTTAAACAAGATGCCAATGTCGTGCTCGAACACGGCGGCCACGTGGTGTGGGCTGCGTGGGTCGACGGCCAAACGGTCGGGCAGGGCGGGGCGGGTGGAAGTTTCGGTCATGGGATGGCACGGTTATTGAAGAGAAAGAAGCCGCGATTTTCCCGGATTTGGCGCAGCTTGGGCCAAAAACGGCGTGGGCGAGAAAACCACCCGGCATCGGCATATGGTTTGACACCATCGAGGTGGCTTCATACACTGCCAGCAGAGCGGCGTTTAGCACGGTTTCGATTGCAGCAAAGGCGCAAAAAGCACCCGGATTACCCCCTTGTTTCACCCATCGCTCCACATTTTTCCTTTATTTCTTATCTACTCTTAAGGAGAGCGATCGTGGTTTCGTCTATATCAAATCGCCGGGATGTGCCAGTCAGTGCGCCAGAAGCCAAGCCAACTGCCGCCGAGCAACGCCGCCAATTGCCGCAGTCTTTGCAAGTGCCGCAGGCGCAGCAGCAAGCAGCGTTGACGCAAAAAGCGCTGCCGCCCGTGCAGCGCGTGCAGCCCGCGCAGTCAGCGCCCGCCGTGCCAGCGCAGCAGATGGATGCGCTCAAATCCGAGCAGTCCACCGTGGGCTTGGGCCGGGCCAATGCCGCCAAGCCTGCCAATGCCGCCAGCAGTAGCGCAGCCGCCAGCCAAGCTCCCCAAGGCCGTTCCATGGCCGCCGAGCAGGCCGTCAATGCCTACCAAGCATTGCAGCCCCCGGGCCAGACTGCGGCGGCGCAGGCCAGCCCGCAGCCCAAGCAAAATCTTTCAATCCTGGCTTAACAGCATTTACATAGGGATGGCCCAAGTTAGCGCTTAGGCCATTACATCCACCATGCTTGCCACCTCAGCATCTACCAACGCCGCCGCCGCCGGCTTTCAGCAAATCGCTGCTCCCCAGCTCAAACAAGCGGCGCAGCAAGCGCAGCAGGCCGCCAACACGCTGCAAGCGCAGGCACGCGACGCTTGGAAACGCGTCGATAGCGCCAAAGCCGTCGCCCACGTCATCGACGCCCGCGCCAATCAGGCGGTGTCTAGCGCCGACAAAGCACGCAAAAATATGCTGACCCTGGGTGAAGGGGTTTTATCGGCCAGTCGGCCCATCAGCCTCGAAAAAATGAGCGCTAGCCCGCTGCCGCCCACCACCTACAGCCCCAGCGCCCAAGCCGCCAACCCCACTGTTGCGCCCGCCGTGCTCAATAACCTGGGCCAGCAAATAGGCGCCCGCGTCAACGTCGCTGCTTGACGGGGCGCCGTGGGCGGCTAATCGCCCTCGAACGCCGCACGCACTGCGGCGACGATGTGCGGGTGCAGGCTGTAAAAAATCCCGCCTTCTTCAAAAATCTGCGGCATTGCTTTGCGCAGCTTGTGGCTGATGTTCCAGCGCTCTTGCTGGAGCGAGCGAATGATGCGGTCGGCATCTTGGTCGGGCATTTCGACCCAGTTTTTGATGGCGGCTCGGGCGCTGTCGTATTGGCGCAGCGCCAGCGCTTCTTGCGCCATGCCGTGCTCTACCGTCTGGCGCAGCACGTGGCTGAAGTATCTGGCGTGCTCGGACAGGTCGGGATAGCGCCAAACGTGCTGCGCATCCTGCGTCTGCGTGAACTCAAAATTGGTGACCACGCCGTCTGGGCAAGTGCGCTGCGCGCCAAAGCGGTAGCCATCGGCGTAGCGTTGCATGAACGGCCCCGAAATACCCTCCAAAACCCGGTCGTAATCTGCACGCCCTTGGGCTGTGCCGGCCATCGTGGCCGAGACGGGAATGATGAGGTGCGCTGGCACCGCCTTGTCCGCAGCCAAAAGGTGGTTGAGCAAAAAACGGTGAATCCGGCCATTGCCATCCGTCAGCGGGTGCAGATAGACAAAAGCGAACGCCACCGCCGCGGCGCGCGCCACGGTATGCGCGCCGCGCGTGCGCAGCTCCAGACTGCGCACCGCCGCCAACATGCCCTCCACCAGCGCTTCAGACGGGGCGATGTAGTGGACGATTTGCGCGCGCAAGCTGCTCTGGCCGACAAACACCGGCGAGCAGCGCACCCCTAGCCGCAGCGCGCCCGGCCCGAGCACCGCTTTTTGCAGCGCCAGCAGGCTGTCGGTGGACAGCGGCTCTGGCATACGGCCACTGAACTGGCCGATGGCGGCGGCAAAGCGCTGCACGCGGTCTTCTTTGTCCGCCTCATGCTCCAGGGCAAAACTGGCCCGAGATTCTTTGAACGTCAGCCATGCCGCGCTGCGCAGCAGCAACTCGGGCCCATAGGCGTCGTCCAGCGCTTTGACGCCAGCCGTTACGTCGTAGAGCCATGCGCGCTCGTTGGCGCCGCCCAAATAGACCAGCGGGCAGCAGTCAGGCAAACCCGGCAGATTGTTGTTGACGCGCCAGCGCCGCACGCGTTCGGGCGTCTGGGCCACCAGATATTGTTTGGCGTCGATGGCATCGACATAGCCGACATTGGCCGCCGTGTCAGGTGCGGCAAGCGTCTGGCCGGTGAACCACTCATAGAAAAAAGCGGCGCGCCGGGCGTAGCTGCCGGTCGGCGCGTCCTGCAGCCACGCGGCGATTTCTTCGGCAATCTTTGTGCCGTCAGGGCCGGCGAACAAGCGCGAGAAAAACTCGAAATGCAGCCGCTCGTACTTCAGCCCAAATTCAAAATGGCCGCGAAAGTTATCGGCGGGTTGGTATTGCAGCGGCCAAGTGCGCGTCTCGTGCCCCTCGGCCAGCCCGCGTTGGCGCGCCGTGCCCAGCACGCTGCGCGTGACAAGCGGCTGCACCAGCCCAATGCCGTACTGCTGCGCCACACGGTGAAAGCCAAGCAAGGTCTCAGACATGGGTTTTATTTCGCTATTGCGTGAATTATTTGGCTATAAAAAACAGCATTTTTTTATAAAACGCTATTTAACCGCATTGTCAGCACCAGCAACCAATTGCGTTCAATTTACAGTGTTTTAGGCCTCTAGCCCTTATGCAATAAGCGCTACTAGCTATCAAAAACAGAGTATTTATCCGGTCAGCAACGCCACCGCCGCCGAGAAGCTGACAAACGCCAGCGCGGTCGAGACCAAGATGATGCGGGCGATGCGCCCGTTGTGCGCGCCAAAGCGCTCGGCCAGCAGCGAGACGTTGCTGGCGCTGGGCAGCGCGGCCAGCAGCACCAACACCGTCAGCGCAAACGGCGACAGCGGCGCGCCCAGCGCAATGGCCGCTTGGCCGGCCAGCCACACCAGCAATGGATGCGCCAGCAGCTTGGCCAGCGCAATCGGCACATAGTCGCGCGCCAGCACCCGCTCGTGCTGGTTCATTTGCGAGCGCGCCAGCACCGCACCAATGGTGAACAGGGCCACGGGCGAGGCGGCATCGGCCAGCATGGCCACGGTTTTATCGACCGGGCCGGGCAGCGAAAACTGCAGCGCTGACGCCAGCGCGCCCAGCGCAATCGACCACGGCATCGGGTTGGTGGCCATGCCTTTGAAAGCGCTGCGCAGCGCCACCGCCACGCCGTGCGTGCCAGCGCTGTCAAGGCGCGACAGCGCCACGCACAGCGAGGTGGTCAGCACCATATCGACGGCAATCGTCACGATGACCGGCCCCGCCGCCTGCGCGCCCAGCAGGGCCACCAGCAGCGGCACGCCCATAAAGCCGGTGTTGGGAAAAGCGGCCACCAGCGCGCCAAAGGCGGCGTCGTTCCAGTTGACGCGCGGCCCGTGCGTGAGCCACACCGCGCCTGCCACCATCACCAGCGCGCACAGCGCGTAAACGCCAGCGACAGCGGGGTCGAGCAACTGGCCAATCGGCGTCTGCGCGCCAAAGCGGTACAGCAAAGCCGGCAGGGCAAAAAACAGCACAAAGGCGTTGAGGCCGGGAATGGCCGCCAGCGGCAGCAAGCCCGCCCGCGTGGCCAAGTAGCCGCACAGCACCAGCGCGAAGAAGGGGAAAGTGATGAGCAGGACGGCGAGCACGGGCGGGTAGTTGGTGCGCGCTGAACACCGGTACCGGCGTGCGCGTTAAAGTCCATATTAGTGCAGCAAAACGGCTTAGCGGCTCAGCGCGGCTGGCGGTCCGCAGAAATTTGACTGCAAAATATCGTATGTTCAGACTAGCTCTTATTTTTTTTGGTGGCGATTCGCTGATTCGGCGATGGAAGTTTTTCGTCATCCTCGGCGTGCTGATGGGGCTGTGCGGCCTTGTGCTGTTTTATGACCTGCTGGATGGAGTGGCCAACATTGCCGCAGAAGTGCTGGGGGTAGCGCTGCTGCTGCAAGGAATTTTTGAGATGGGGGTGGGCACTGCGCATACCCATATGCGGCGCAGGCTACAGATGCTGCGCGGTTTTGCCATGCTGGTGGTGGCCTGCTTGGTGCTGGACTTTCCCTGGGACAACTCCATCACTGCCGGCGCGCTGTTTTCTGCGGCGTTTATCTTTAACGGCTTACTGCGCATTGGCTCTAGCTGGTTGATTCGCTATCCCGCTTGGCGCCAGTCCTGCGTGCTGGGCTTTGCCTATCTGGTGATGGCCGCGCTGCTACTGACGAACTGGCCGCTGCCCGATGCGCTGAATGTGTCGTTTTGTGTCGGCTTGGCGTTTTTGACCACCAGTTGGGTCTTGGTGCGCGGAGGCCTCAAGCTGCGGCGCCTGCCGCCGGGCTGTGGGCTGGCTTCGATTGAGGTGTATCACAACCAGCGCTATCTCGACCTGGCCGCCAAGCCCGGCCCAGAGGCCCAAACAACAGCCCCCACTGCGCCGCTGGTGGTGCATGTGTGGACGGCTGTCGCCTCTACCCAAGACCGCATCAAGCTGCCAATTTTTGAGCGCTACATCGTCGCTCTCTCACGCAAAGGCAACGCCTCGTCTGGCCATGCCGCGCTGGAGTGCGGCTCCCTCTACATCAGCCACCATCCGCGCGACCGATTGCGCATCAACGCCCAGAACGTGCTGCAACAGGCGCGGGCCACGCCCGAAAACAACCGCCCGGGGCACTGGGGCAGCTCTTACGCGCAAGAAGAAGCCAAAGGCCGACCTTCGACGGTCAAAATCCGTTTTCAGGTGTACAGCTTGTATTACCTACAGGCTTTCTGGGACGGTTACCGCCAAGACGACACCTATAACTTCACGCACCGCAATTGCTCTAGTGTGGTGGTTCAGGCCATTGATGCCGCCATGGAGGGCGTGTTTGCTGACAAGCCCTTTTGGCGCACGCTGTTGCGGCTGATGTTTCACCCCGATATGTGGCTGGCCGGTAGCGTGCGGGTGCGGGCAGAGTCGCTGGCTTGGTCGCCTGGCTTGGCCCTTGACTACATCAGTGCCGTGCGCCGCGTGACAGACCCGCGCTACGACTTGCGGCTGGACTTGGTGCGGCGCTGGCGCGCCAAGTCCAGCCGCCGCTAGGGAGCCTTGAAGAGCCTGGTTGCTTGCGTCAAGGCGTCTGCATGGGGGTGCGGGCGTGTTCCCGTTCGAGTCGGTCTAGCACCCGAAAGCACATCACAACGCCGGCCACGCCAAACAACACCACACCAAGGCCATAACCACCCAGCACGCCGCGCGCGCCAAAGTAATGCCCACCCAGCCATATGAATGGCACAACCCCCAAAGTCGCACGGCCCCAGTTCAGCACCGTCGAATAAAGTGCAAATCCCAAGTTATTGAAGGCCGCGTTGGCGACAAACACGGCGCCATTGAAGACATAGGTGCCCGCCACAAAAACGCAAAAGAAAACAATCAAATCACGCGCTTCTCCTTCAGCGTGAAACACGTCGGCGATCCAGCCACCGCCGATTGCCAACAGCAGCCAAACGCACAGCACATAGCCCACCACCACTTTGAGACTGTCGCGCATGGTCAGCTTGAGCCGATCGTGGCGTCCAGCGCCCAAGTTTTGTCCCAAGATGGGGCCGACAGAGCCGGACAGCGCGAACAGTGCAGCAAACGCCACGGGAATGATTCGCCCAATGACGGCCCAGCCGGCGACGGCGTTGTCGCCAAACGAGGAAATAGCCCCAGTGACAAAGGCATTGCCCACCGGCGTGGCTATCTGCGTCAGCACAGAGGGCACACCAATGGCAAAAAACGGCTGCAAAGTCTGGCGCAACACGCTGGCGCTAGGCCAAGCATAGAGCCGGTGTACGCGCACCACGCCGTGCAGCCCAATGCCCACCATGACTAAGCGCGCCAGGCAGGTCGCGATAGCCGCGCCGTCAAGTCCCCAGCCAAAGCCGAAAATCAACAGCGGATCCAGCGCTGCGGTCGCTGCGCCAGCGCCTAGCGTGACAAACATGGCGCGGCGTGCGTCGCCCAGCGATCGCAGCAGCGCGCTTAGGCAAATGCCCAGACCGAGCAAAGGGGCCGACGGCAGCACGATTTGTGAAAAGCGCAAAGCCAGCTCGGCTGTGGCGCCGGTGGCGCCTAATAAATTCAGCAAATACGGCAAAAAGGGAAACAGCAACAACGCGGCCAGCACCATGGTTGCTGTCATCATCACCAGCGAGGCGCCGGCCAACTCTCTAGCATGGGGGCGGTCGCCGCGCCCGAGGGCCTGCGACGTCATGGCGCCAACGGCAATCGACAGCCCAATCGACAGCGAGAGAATAAAAAACAGCAGCGTGCCGGCGTAACCCACTGCCGCCGCCATTTCTTGATGGCCCAGCAGCGAGATGTAAAACAAATTAACCACATCCACCAAAAACACCGCCACCAAGCCGACCGTGCCGGCGGCCGTCATGCTGAGCACGTGGCGCAGCGTTGAGCCGACGACAAATTTTCCGGAAACATTCAAAGCATCAGGCATCGCACGGCAATCTACAAAAGTCAAAGTTGAAAAGCCTAGCGCGCTGACAAGGAGCGCGCCGCAGCCTATTAGGATCGGAGATAGGGCACGTGCTCTACAGCCATTTTTTATTTTCTCGCTTTTCCCAGTCTACCTACCCCCTCTCCCCCTCTCCCCCTCTTCCATGTCCTCCGGCCTCAACCTCGCGCAGCTGCAAGCTGTTCACTACACCGACGGTGCTTGCTTGGTGCTGGCCGGTGCCGGCTCGGGCAAGACGCGCGTAATCACCCAC
>JAGNSH010000215.1 GCA_017988165.1 Giesbergeria sp.
GCGCACCGCCGTTAATTTGCTCAACAAGTTGGCCGACCCCGCCACGGCTGAAGCGGCGCTCAAGGCGTGTGAAGAAATTGATGTGCTCGAGGGCGACGCCGACCGTGTGCTGCGCTCTGCCATGAGCAAGTTGTTTCGCGAAGAGCCCGATGTGCGTGAGCTCATCAAGCTCAAAGCGATTTACGAATTGCTCGAAACCATCACCGATCGGTGTGAGGACGTGGCCAATTTGATCGAGGGCATCGTCCTCGAAAACTCCTGACTGGCTAAGAAGCGGTTGATTTATGCAAACCGTACAAACTGCCCTGTGGGTTGTCGTGGTGTTGGTGGTGTTGGCCATCTTGTTCGACTTTATGAACGGCTTTCACGATGCGGCCAACTCCATCGCCACCGTGGTCTCGACCGGGGTGCTCAAACCCGCACACGCGGTGGTATTTGCCGCATTTTTTAACTTTATTGCGATTTTTGTCTTCCACCTCAGTGTGGCGGCGACGATTGGCAAAGGCATTGTCGAGCCGGGGGTGGTCGATACACACGTGATTTTTGGCGCTTTGGTGGGGGCCATTACTTGGAATTTGATTACTTGGTACTACGGCATTCCCAGTAGCTCGTCGCACGCGCTGATTGGTGGCATTGTTGGCGCGGTGATTGCCAAGGCTGGGGCCAGTTCGCTGGTGTCGTCGGGCATCTGGAAAACCATTGCCTTTATCTTTATCTCGCCGTTGCTGGGCTTTTTGCTTGGTTCGCTGATGATGGTGGCGGTGGCGTGGATTTTTCGCCGCAGCCGCCCGAGCAAGGTCGATAAATGGTTTCGTCGGCTGCAATTGGTCTCCGCCGGGGCGTACAGCTTGGGCCACGGCGGCAACGATGCGCAAAAAACCATCGGCATTATTTGGCTGCTGCTGATTGCCACCGGCTACACCTCGGCCAGCGATGCCTCGCCGCCGACTTGGGTCATCATCAGTTGCTACACGGCGATTGGTATGGGCACCATGTTTGGCGGCTGGCGCATTGTCAAAACCATGGGCCAAAAAATCACCAAACTCAAACCAGTGGGCGGTTTTTGCGCTGAAACCGGTGGTGCGATGACGCTGTTTTTGGCGACCGTGCTGGGCATTCCGGTATCGACCACGCACACCATCACCGGCGCCATCGTTGGCGTGGGCTCGACGCAGCGCGCTAGTGCAGTGCGCTGGGGCGTGGCGGGCAACATCGTCTGGGCGTGGGTGTTGACGATTCCGGCCAGTGCGTTTGTCGCCTCTATCGCCTACTGGCTCAGTTTGCAGCTGTATTGAGGGGCAATCGCTGCGGGCGCTGCGGGCAAACAAAGATATAATTGTCGGCTTTGCAGCGTGTCGCTGGCCGGGTGGTCATGTCGCGTGTCTCAACGTTGCGAACTCTGGGCTATCAGCGCTGTGCGCCAGCCCCCACCCGAAGGATTCATCATGGTCGTCATCCGACTTTCTCGCGGCGGTTCTAAAGGCCGTCCTTTCTTCAACATCGTCGTCGCCGACAAGCGCGTGCGCCGCGATGGCCGCTTTATCGAGCGTCTGGGTTTTTACAACCCCACCGCTAAGGGCGGCGAAGAAGGTCTGCGCATTGCGCAAGATCGTCTGGCCTACTGGGTCGGCGTGGGCGCCCAGTCGTCCCCCACTGTGGATCGCCTGATCAAGCAAGCTGCTAAAGCGGTTGCTTAATTAAGCCTCCCGAAAAGGGCGGGTTTCGCAAGGCGCACTCCGGTGTGGCCAGCGAAACCCGCCCTTTGTCTTTTGTGTCCTCTTTTTTGCCTTTAGTGCGCTGACCCTTATGTCTACTGCCTTGAATCTGGAAACCACCGAGCTGCCCGCCGACGCCGTCGAAGTGGGCCGCATTACGGAGGCGTGGGGCGTTAAAGGCTGGTTCAAGGTGTTGTCGCACAGCGCCGATCCGCAGACCATCTTGGCTGCCAAGCGCTGGTATTTGCAGCCGAGCGAGCGCGGTGCGCGCACCTTCACCGGCACCGCGCTGCTGCCGATTCGCCAAGCCAAGCTGCATTCCGACACCGTGGTGGCGTGGGCGCAGGGCATTGACGACCGCAGCGCTGCCGAGCTGCTGCGCGGCGCACGCATTTTTGTGCCACGCGCCGACTTTGCTCCGGCCCAAGCCGATGAGTTTTACTGGGTCGATCTGATCGGCCTAGACGTCATCAACCGCGAAGGCGTGGCGCTGGGCCAAGTGCGCGACCTGATGACCACCGGCCCGCAAACTGTGCTGGTGCTGGCCTACGAGAACGACGGCAAGCCGCAAGAACGGATGATCCCGTTTGTGGCCGCCTTTGTCGACAAGGTGGAACTGCCAGAGCGGCGCATCACCGTCGATTGGCAGCCCGACTACTGAACGCGTATCCTGTGCCGTCCTATGCGCTTTGACGTCATCACCCTGTTTCCTGAGCTGTTTGGTCCGTTTTTGGCCAGCGGCATCACGCGCCGCGCGTATGCCTCGGGCTTGGTCGATGTGCGCTTGTGGAACCCGCGCGATTACGCCGAGGGCAATTACCGCCGCGTCGATGACCGCCCGTTTGGCGGCGGCCCCGGCATGGTGATGATGGCGCCGCCGCTGGAGCGCTGCTTGGCCGCTATCCGCAGCGACCGCGCCGATGCCGCTCAATCGCCTGCGCCGCTGCTGCTGTTTTCACCGATTGGCGCCGCTTTGAACCATACGGCTGTCGAGCACTGGTCGGCCAGCGCGGGCGCAGTGCTGCTGTGCGGGCGCTATGAGGGCATTGATCAGCGCTTTATTGATGCCCATGTCGATGGGCAAATCAGTTTGGGTGACTTTGTGCTGTCGGGCGGCGAGATTGCGGCGCTGGCGCTGCTGGACGCCGTCGCGCGCCTGCAGCCGGGCGTGTTGAACGACGAAGGCAGCCACCAGTTGGACAGTTTTAATCCGGCACTCGACGGCCTGCTGGACTGCCCGCACTACACGCGCCCCGAAGAATGGGCCGGGCGCAGCGTGCCGCCCGAGCTGCTCTCGGGCCACCACGCGCGCATTGAGCGCTGGCGGCGTGACCAGCGCCTGCTGCTGACCGCGCAGCAGCGCCCTGACCTGATTGCCAGTGCGCGGGCCGCGCAGGCTTTGGGCAAAGCCGACGAGGCCTTACTAACCCAATTGAAACCGCTATAATCGAGGGCTTTTCGATCCTCTGGCCGGCCGCTTTGCCCGCGTAACGTCACTTTACGCAGAACGCACAGCCTGAACGTCAATCCCGACGCTGCCACTTATGGCGCGGACACGATCGTTGAATGTCAATATGAACCTGATCCAAACCCTCGAAGCGGAAGAAATCGCCCGCCTCGGCAAGACCCTGCCTGAATTTGC
>JAGNSH010000059.1 GCA_017988165.1 Giesbergeria sp.
CGCTCGACGTTGTGCCATTTGTCCAGCCCAAACAGGCCGATGCGAAAGCTCTTAAATTCTGGCCCTTCGTCGCACTGCAGCGGCACGCCCGAGGCGGTTTGCAGGCCGACGTCGCGGAATTTTTTGCTGCTTTGGATGTCCGGGTCGCTGGTGTAGCTGACCACCACGCCGGGCGCGGCAAAGCCCTCGGCGGCCACGCTGGCAAAGCCGCGCGACGCCAGCAGCGCGCGCACTTGCGCGCCCAGCGCCAGTTGCTCGTCGCGCACTTTGTCAAAGCCGTAAGCGCGCGTCTCCAGCATCACGTCGCGCAGGCGCACCAGCGCGTCGGTCGGCAAGGTGGTGTGGTAGGCGTGCTGGCCTTTTTCGTAGCCTTCGGCAATCTGCATCCACTTTTTCAGGTCGCAGGCAAAGCTGCTGCTGCTGGTGCCATCGATGGCTTGGCGGGCGCGCTCGCTGAGCATCACCATCGCGCAGCAGGGCGAGCTGCTCCAGCCTTTTTGCGGCGCTGAAATCAGCACGTCAACGCCGGTGGCGCGCATATCGACCCACAGCGCGCCCGAGGCCACGCAGTCCAGCACCAACAGCGCGCCGACTGCGTGCGCAGCGGCGCTCAAGGCGCGCAAATAGTCGTCGGGCAGCAAGATGCCGCTGGCAGTTTCGACGTGCGGCGCAAACACCACTTTGGGCTTTTCAGCGTGGATGGCGGCGACCACTTCTTCAATCGGGCACGGCGCCCACGGCGCTTGCGGGCCGTCGCCTTGCGGGCGCGCTTTGCACACCACCGCCGTGGCGCCGAGGCCCAGGCCGCCGGCGTCAAAAATTTGGCTCCAGCGGTAGCTGAACCAGCCGTTGCGCACGATCAGCACCTTTTCGTGGTTAGCAAACTGGCGCGCCACGGCCTCCATGCCAAAGGTGCCGCTGCCGGGCACCAGCACCGCGGTGTGCGCGCCGTACACCTCTTTGAGCGTCGCCAAAATGTCTTGCGCTACGCCAACAAAGCGCTGCGACATGTGGTTGAGCGCGCGGTCGGTGTAGACCACTGAAAATTCGAGCAAACCGTCGGGATCAATATCGGGCAAAAGTGCGGCCATCAAGGTTCTCCGTAAAAAAGAGGGATGAATGAGTGAATGAATGAATGCGTGAGCAAGAAAAAGCGACAGGCACGCACTCTAGCGGCCACCAAAAATTCCGGTGCCGACGCGCACGATAGTGCTGCCAGCAGCAATGGCGGCGTCCAAGTCAGCCGTCATGCCCAGCGACAAGGTGTCAAAGCGCTCTAAG
Source organism: Giesbergeria sp. (assembly GCA_017988165.1). GTDB lineage: Bacteria > Pseudomonadota > Gammaproteobacteria > Burkholderiales > Burkholderiaceae_C > Simplicispira. The sequence continues at coordinate 1,282 of JAGNSH010000059.1, forward strand.
CCCACAGCGCCACTGGCCGCCGCCGCCTTTATTTGGTCAAAAACGGCTCTAGAGCGCATATGCAGTGCGTATTGCGCTTCGTATTCGATAGCTGGCTCGGGGATACTCATCAGGCCGCGCAGCTGCAAACGCGGCAGCAGGGCGACGGCCTGGGCCAGCGCCAGCGCGTCTTCGGGCGCAGCGCCAGCCTTGTTGGCGCCGCCATCGACGTTGATTTGCAAGCACACCTGCAATGGCGGCAAATGCGCCGGGCGCTGCTCGGACAGGCGCTGGGCAATTTTCAGGCGATCGACGCTGTGTACCCAGTCAAAGTGCTCGGCCACGGCGCGGGTTTTGTTGCTTTGCAGCGGGCCAATGCAGTGCCACTGCACGCCGCCCAGGTCGGCCCCGTCGCTGCTGGCGCGCAGCTGGGCCATTTTGTCCAGCGCTTCTTGCACATAGTTTTCGCCAAAGGCGCGCTGACCGGCCGCAGCCGCTTGGCGCACCGCATCGGCGCCAAAGGTCTTGGAGACAGCCAGCAGCTGCACGCTGGCCACGTCCCGTGCGGCGCGCGCGCAGGCTTGGGCGATACGGCTGTGAACGTGGGCGAGCTTAGAAACAATCGTTGTCATAATCAGTGTTGAGCGTATCAAACGAGAGAGAAAAATCCGTGGACATTACCCAGTTGCTGGCCTTCAGCGTAAAAAACAAAGCGTCCGACTTGCACTTGTCTGCCGGATTGCCACCGATGATTCGGGTGCATGGCGATGTGCGGCGCATCAACGTCGAGCCACTGGACCACAAAACCGTCCACGCCATGATCTACGACATCATGAGCGACACCCAGCGCAAGGTGTACGAAGAATTTTTAGAGGTCGACTTTTCTTTTGAAATTGAAGGGCTGGCGCGTTTTCGGGTCAACGCCTTTAACCAAAACCGTGGCGCGGCTGCCGTGCTGCGCACCATTCCCAGCAAAATTTTGTCGCTAGAGCAACTTAACGCGCCCAAAATTTTTGGCGAATTGGCGCTCAAACCACGCGGTTTGGTGCTGGTCACCGGCCCGACCGGCTCGGGAAAATCGACCACGCTGGCGGCCATGGTCAACTACCTCAACGAGACCGAATACGGCCACATTTTGACGGTGGAAGACCCCATCGAATTTGTCCACGAGTCCAAAAAATGCCTGATCAACCAGCGCGAAGTGGGGCCGATGACGCTGTCGTTTGCTGCGGCGCTCAAGTCGGCGCTGCGCGAAGACCCGGACGCCATTTTGGTCGGCGAAATGCGCGACTTAGAAACCATCCGCTTGGCGATGACGGCGGCAGAGACCGGCCACTTGGTGTTTGGCACGCTACACACGTCGAGTGCCGCCAAGACCATCGACCGGATCATTGACGTATTTCCCGCCGAAGAAAAAGAAATGATGCGCGCCATGCTGTCCGAGTCGCTACAGGCGGTGATTTCGCAGTCGCTGTGCAAGCTCAAAGACGGCTCGGGCCGGGTGGCGGCGCACGAAATCATGCTGGGCACCAGCGCCATTCGCAACTTGATTCGCGAGGCCAAGGTGGCGCAGATGTATTCAACCATCCAAACCAGCAGCGGCGTGGGGATGCAAACGCTCGATCAAAACCTGACCGACTTGGTGCGGCGCAACCTGATAAGCCCGGCCGAAGCACGCAGCAAAGCCAAAATTCCCGACAACTTCCCCGGCTGATGCAGCGCATGGCACGGCTGTGCGCAGCCGACTCAAGAAAGCGAAAAATATGAAGGGCATTTTGAGCCTGTTGCGCCTGCAATCTGCCGGGCGCAAGCACGAACGCGAGGCCGCCAGCACCGACTCGGGCTTTTTCAGCTCGGCCTTTGCCGGCCAAGAGGCCGACCCAGCGCGGCTGGTGCCGTGGGAGGCGCGCGCCGTCGAAGTCGGCGCAGCGCACCTGGGTAGCGCGCGCGGCAGCAAACTGCTGCAAGCCTTGTGGGGCAAAGACAAATACATGGCACAGCTGCCAGCGGGCGCCATGCAGCGCTTAGAGAAGTTTTTTGTCTTTGCCCAAGTGCAGGCCGACCGCGACGTGATTCGCCAAGACGAGTACGGCAACTTCATGATCGTGGTGCTGACCGGCACCATCGCCGTCGATCGCGCCCAGCCGTGGGGCGAGCAGCTGCACCTGGCCGAAACCCGCCCCGGTGACATCTTGGGAGAAATGTCGCTGCTTGACAGCGGCATCCGTTTTTCGACCTGCACCACGCTGAGCGAATGCGAAATCGCCGTCCTCAGCGCCGATGCCCTAGACGACATGATGATCCAAGACCCTGCACTGGCCGCCTCTTTGGTGGCCTTGCTGGCGCGCAAACTGTCCCTGCGCCTGCGCGTGGTCAGCACCCGCCTGAGCGATAACCAACCCTAAACCAGCGCACCCCGCACACCCCGCTACCAGCCCGCAGGAGGAACTCTGATGGAACGCGATCAGGCCAGTAAATTTATCAACGACCTGCTCAAGCTGATGGTCAGTCGCAATGGCAGCGATTTGTTCATCACGGCAGAGTTTCCGCCGGCCATCAAGGTCGATGGCGCTGTGACCAAAGTCTCGCCCCAGCCCTTGTCGGCCGGCCACACGCTGGCACTGGCGCGCTCCATCATGAGCGACAAGCAGGCGGCCGAGTTTGAGCGCTCAAAAGAGTGCAACTTTGCTATTTCGCCCGCCGGCATTGGCCGCTTTCGTGCCAACGCCTTTATCCAACAAGGGCGCGTGGGCATGGTGCTGCGCACCATTCCGCTGACGCTGCCCACCATTGACGGCTTGGGCGTGCCACAGGTGCTGAAAGAAATCACCATGACCAAGCGCGGCCTGTGCATCTTGGTCGGCGCCACCGGCTCGGGCAAATCGACCACGCTGGCGGCGATGGTGGACTGGCGCAACGAGCACTCGTTTGGCCACATCATCACCATCGAAGATCCGGTCGAATTTGTCCACCCGCACAAAAATTGCGTGGTGACGCAGCGTGAAGTCGGCCTCGACACCGAGAGCTGGGACGCGGCGCTGAAAAACACCCTGCGCCAAGCGCCGGACGTGATTTTGATGGGCGAAATCCGCGACCGCGAGACCATGGAGCACGCCATCGCGTTCTCGGAAACCGGCCACCTGTGCATGGCCACGCTGCACGCCAACAGCGCCAACCAAGCGCTCGATCGGGTGATTAACTTCTTTCCTGAAGAGCGCCGCGCGCAGTTGCTGATGGATTTGTCGCTCAACCTGCGCGCCATCGTCTCGCAGCGCCTGATGCCCAAACAAGACGGCAAAGGCCGCGCCGCTGCGGTCGAAGTGATGCTGAATACGCCGCTGATCTCCGACATGATTTTCAAAGGCGAAGTCTCGGACATCAAAGAAGTGATGAAGAAAAGCCGCAACCTGGGAATGCAGACTTTTGACCAAGCGCTGTTTGACCTGTTTGAAGCCCACGTCATTACCTACGAAGACGCGCTGCGCAACGCCGACTCCATCAACGATTTGCGCTTGCAAATCAAACTCAACAGCCAGCGCGCCAGAAGCACCGACCTGTCGGCTGGCACCGAGCATTTCGCTATTGTTTAACCGCTTGAAAGACACCCGCCATGTCCAGCACCCAGCCCCGCACCTACGAACCCACTGCCTCGCGCAAAGTCGCCTTTTTGGGCCTTGGCGTGATGGGCTACCCGATGGCGGCGCATTTGGCGCTGGCCGGCCACCAAGTCACCGTCTACAACCGCACTGCTAGCAAATCAATAGCTTTGTGCGCAGAGTACGCGGGCGTTAGCGGCCTAAAACACCCTATAAAACACGCCGACACCCCCCGCTTGGCAGCGCAGGGCGCGGACTTGGTGTTTTGCTGCGTCGGCAACGACGACGACTTGCGCTCGGTCACGCTGGGCGCTGACGGCGCATTTGCTGGCATGGAGCCGGGCACCATTTTTGTCGACCACACCACGGCGTCGGCCGAAGTGGCGCGCGAGCTGTATGGCGCCGCACGCACGCTGGGGCTGCGCTTTATCGACGCGCCGGTCTCGGGCGGCCAAGCCGGTGCGCAAAACGGCCAGCTGACGGTGATGTGTGGTGGCGACGCCGCCGCTTTTGCCGTGATGCAACCCGTCGCCCTGTGCTTTGCCCGCGCCGTGACGCTGCTGGGCGACAGCGGCAGCGGCCAGTTGGCCAAGATGGTCAACCAAATCTGCATTGCCGGCCTGCTGCAAGGCTTGGCCGAGGGCATCGCCTTTGGCCAGCGCGCGGGGCTGGACATGGCGCAGGTGCTGGCCGTCATCGGCCAAGGTGCGGCGCAAAGCTGGCAAATGCAAAACCGGGGCCAAACCATGGTGGACGGCCAATTTGACTTTGGTTTTGCCGTCGATTGGATGCGCAAAGACTTGGGGCTGGTGCTGGACGAGGCCAAACGCAACGGCGCGCGCCTGCCCGTCACCGCGCTGGTCGATCAGTTTTATGCCGACGTGCAGCAACTGGGCGGCCAGCGCTGGGATACCTCTAGCCTGATCAAGCGCTTGGCCTGAGCGCGCCTTATTGGGGCTTATTGCGACTGCAAAGGCGCCAGCGGTGGCAACTGCTGCATTTGCACCGGCTGCACTTGCACTGAAGACGACGGCGCTGACTCCACTGGTGCAGGCTGCATTGACTGCGCGGAATGAGCGGGCTGCACAGGCGACTGGCGCACTGGCTGCGCCGTGTCGGTGCTGACCGGGGCCAGTTGCACAGTGGTCAGGCGCACCAGTTGCTCTTCGGTCAAGATTTCTAGGGTACGCACCACTTTGCGCACGCCGTCCACGCCGCGCGCAATCGAGGCGGCCCGGGCGGCTTCACGCTCGGTCACCAAGCCCATCAAATACACCACGTTGCGCTCAGTCACTACCTTGAAGGGGCTGGCCGAAATGTCTTTGGCATCGACCAAACCGGCGCGCACTTTGCCGGTGATAAAGGTGTCGGTCGAGCGCTGACCCAAGCTGCTGTTGGGCTGCACCCCCAAGTCGTTGACTACCGACAGCACGTTGCCGACATCGGCCACACTGTGCTCAACAGCTTGGCGAATTTGCGCCGTGGGCACCTCGCCGGTCAACAGCACTTGGCGGTTAAAGCTGGTGACGTTGATGTGGACGCGCTCGCCGTAGTCGGCATTGATGCGGTTGACCGCGCGCAGCTCAATGCCTTCGTCCTCGACTTGGGTGCCGGCAGTGCGCCGGTCGACCGCCATCATGCCGCCGATGGCTGCACCGCCAATCACCAGCGGCACACAACCCGCCACGCCTGCGCCCAAGGCCGCAGCCGCCAGCAGCGCGCACACGGCGCGGGTCATACGAAAGTTTTTCACGGGGTCTCCTGTTCACCAAACAATTGCGCGTCCACGCCGTCGCACAGGCAGTTGATCACCAGTGCATGGACTTCGCGCACGCGCGCGGCGCGGTCGTGGGGGACGCAAATCAGCACATCGGTCTCGCGCAATACGGTGGCCAGCACGCCGGCGCTGCGCCCGCTGGCGACGATGACGGTCATGTCGCGCTCGTGCGCGGCGTGGACGGCGGCCAGCACGTTGGCGTCGTTGCCGCTCAGGCACAGCGCCAGCAACACGTCGCCCGCCTGCCCCAGCGCGCGTACTTGGCGGGCAAACTGCTGCGCCAAGTCGCCATTGCCAGCGGCGGCGGTGAGCAAAGCGGCGTTGGCCGACAGCGCCACAGCGGCCAGCTCGGGGCGCTCGCGCTCAAAACCGGCGACACAAAAGGTGGCAAATTGCTGCGCGTCGGCCGCCGAGGCGCCATTACCGCAGGCCAAAATTTTGCCGCCGCTGGTGACGCAGGCCAGCACGGCCTGCACGGCGTCGGCAATCGGTTTTCCCAGGGCTTGCGCGGTCTGGTATTTCAGATCGGCACTGTCAATAAAGTGCTGTTGGATGCGTTGCTCTAACATGGGCGCTGATGATACCTGCCCAGCCGCCATCGCATATATGTTACAAAAATAATAGCTAGTAGCGCAGATGGGGCAAGGGCTAGCGGCTCATTGGGCATCAAAGGCAGCGCGCAGCCATTGCACGCTGTCGCCCTCGACCAGTACCGCGTCAAAACGACACGGCGGCGGCGCGCCACAACGCATCAGGTAATAGCGGGCGGCAAAAATAATGCGCCGCTGCTTGGTGCTGCCAATGCTGGCGCCGGCACCGCCAAAGGCGCGACTGGCGCGGCTGCGTACTTCGACAAACACCAGCGTGCCATCGCGCTCGCGCAGGATCAGATCGATCTCGCCGCCGCCGCGCCCCGGGGTTCGATAATTGCGCTCTAGCAGCCGCAGGCCCGCCGCCTGCAAATGGGCCAGCGCCCGGTCTTCGGCGGCGGCGCCGCGTTGGCGGGTTGTTTTTTTACCAAGGAATTCCATTGAGTGCCTCTTTCGCCTCCGCCCTGGGTGCCGCACGCGACGCGGCAGCTGGTCAGCATTATCCGCAGGGCACCTTGTACGTGGTGGCCACGCCGATTGGCAACACCGCCGATATCACCCTGCGCGCCCTGCACCTGCTGCAACTGGCCGACACGCTGGCCTGCGAAGACACGCGCCACACGCATGGCCTGCTGCGCGTCTATGGCATCGACAAAAGCAGCGCGCAACTGCTGGCGCTGCACCAGCACAACGAGGCAGAAGCGTCGCAAACGGTGATTGCCCTGCTGCAACAAGGCCAGCGCGTGGCCTATGTCAGCGATGCCGGCACACCCGGCGTCAGCGACCCGGGCGCACGTTTAGCGGCTGCCGTGCGCGCTGCCGGTCTGCGCGTGGTGCCGCTGCCCGGCGCCAGCAGCGTCACCGCCGCCCTGAGCGTGGCCGGCGCAGTCGCCAGTGGTTCGGCCGACGGCGGCTTTGTCTTTGCGGGATTTTTGCCGGTGAAAAACGCCGAACGCGCCAGCGCCGTGCAGCTTTTGGCCGCCGAGCCGCGCTGCGTGGTGCTGCTAGAAGCGCCGCACCGCATCCATGAATTAGCGGCTGCACTGGCCGTGCTGGGCGAGCGAGCGGTGACGCTGGCGCGCGAAATCACCAAACAGTTTGAAGACATCACCACCCAACCGGCCAACACGCTCACCGCCTGGCTGGACGGCGCACCACAGCGCGCGCGCGGCGAATTCGTCGTACTGCTGCACCCGGCCCCGGTGCCCGAGGACGACCACGCCAGTCTGCGCGTGCTGCAACTGCTGCTGGCCGAACTGCCCCTGAAAACCGCCGTCCGCTTGGCCGCCGACATCACCGGCGCGCCGCGCAATGCGCTGTACGAGACGGCGCTGGCGCTGCGCAAAGCAGCGCCAGCGGCGGACTAAACACCGCCGTTCAATATTTTTTGATAGCTACTAACGCTTGCTGCATAAAGGCTACAGCCGGTTTAGCTATTAATCAATGTCGGATTACGCGGCGCTCATCCGACCTACAAGCAAGCAAGCTCAATCGCCGGCGCAGGCCAGACCGGAGGCTACGCCACCAAACAAGTCGCCCTCAACCTGCGGCGTATCGGGGAAGGCTTGCGCCAGCGCGCGGCGCAGCGGGCGCAGCGCCGACGAGCCGCCGGTCAGATAAATGGCATCCACGCCTGTGCCCTGCGCCGATAAGCCAGCCAGTTGCAGACAGGCGCGCGCACAAGCCACCACCTGCGCCAGCAGCGCTTGCAGGTCGTGCTCCATCTCGTCGGGTGACAGCAGGGCCTGCAAATTTGGCTCGGCTGCGTCCAGCCAGTCCAGCCGCACCGGCGTGGCGTGGCCGTGGACTGAGACGCCAATCTTGGCCTGCTCGACCGCCTCGGCCACGCGGTGGCCTAGGCGCTGGTTCAACACCGCCATCAGCCGCGCGTGCAGTGCCGGTTGGCGGTAGTCGCTGCGCAGGGCTTGGGCTTCGCGCAGCGCTTGCGGGGCGTACAGCCACTGGATCAAATGCCATGTGGACAGGTCGTGGAACACCTTGCTTGGCACTTCGCGCCCGTGCGGGCCAATGTGGCCCAAACCCAGCAGCGGCATGACGCGCGCTTGACTCAGCTTGCGGTCAAAGTCGGTGCCGCCAATGTGGACGCCGCTGGTGGCCAGCACGTCACCACTGCGATCAATCTTGCCCGCGCGCTGCGGGCCCAGCCGCACCACGGTGAAGTCCGAGGTGCCGCCGCCAATGTCGACCACCAGCACCAGCGACTCTTGGCTGATGCGCTGCTCGTAGTCCAGTGCGGCAGCAATCGGCTCCAACTGAAAACTGACCTCACCAAAGCCAGCATCGTGCGCTGCTTGCCGTAGCGCTGCTTGCGCTTGTTGGTCGCGCTCGGGGTTGTCATCGACAAAATGCACCGGGCGTCCCAGCAACACGCGCTCGGGCAAGCCGCCCAGCGCACTGCGCGCCTGCTGCGCCAACATCTGCAAAAACAGCGCAATGATGTCTTGGTAGCTGACGGCGCTGTGATGCACCACGGTTTTATCTTGCAGCAGCGCACTGCCGAGCAGGCTTTTGAGCGAGCGCATCAAGCGCCCCTCGGTGCCGCTCAAATACTGCTCGATGGCGTCGCGGCCAAAGTGGGTGCGCTGGTCTTCGGTGTTGAAAAACAGCGCTGTCGGCAGCCCGGTGGCCGTGCCCTCCAGCGCCAGCAAACGCGCCCGCCCGCTGCCTTGGCGCACTGCCATCGCTGAATTAGAAGTGCCAAAGTCAATGCCAAGGGTGGCGTCACGCAAACGGGTCATAGATCAAGGGGTGGCCGCGCAATGCGCCGGGCCAAAGGATGGTCG
>JAGNSH010000060.1 GCA_017988165.1 Giesbergeria sp.
ATGGCCGCATGGTTCACCTGCCGGTGCAGCGCAACCTGCACCGCGATGGCATTCTGGCCGTCACCGAGGTTTATGCATCAAATCTGCCTCTAGCGCTTATGCAGCAAGCGGTTGCAGCTGCGAAATCGATAGCACATGGGCTGGACTATGTCGGCGTGCTGTGCGTCGAATTCTTTGTGCTGGAGGACGGCTCTTTGGTGGTCAACGAGATTGCCCCGCGCCCGCACAACAGCGGCCACTACAGCCAAAACGCCTGCGACATCTCGCAGTTTGAGCTGCAAGTGCGCACGCTGGCCGGCTTGGCGCTGGTGCAGCCGCGCCAGCACAGCGCCGCCGTCATGCTCAATTTGCTGGGCGATTTGTGGTTTGCCCACGGCGACACGGCGCAGACGCCACCCTGGGACGCGGTACTGGCACTGCCCGGCGCGCACCTGCACCTGTACGGCAAAGCAGACGCCAAGCGTGGCCGCAAGATGGGCCACCTGAACCTCACGGCGGCCACGCCCGAAGCGGCCCGCGCCACCGCGCTGCAAGCCGCCCAATTGCTGGGCTTGCCGGCGTTTTGAGAGTCGCCCCATGATTTTGGACGGCAACACGCCCGCCGCCATCACCGCCGCCGCACAGGCCTTGTGCAGCGGCGCGCTGCTGGGGCTGCCCACCGAGACGGTGTACGGCTTGGCCGCTGATGCCAGCAGCGACAGCGCCGTCGCGCAAATCTTTGCTGCCAAAGGCCGGCCCAGCGACCACCCACTGATCGTGCATGTCGCCGATGCCGGCGGCATTGCGCACTTTGCCAGCGCGGTGCCGGCGTTTGCCCAGGCGCTGGTCGATGCCTTCTGGCCCGGCCCGCTGACGCTGATACTGCCGCGCCGCGCCGGTGTCGCCAGCGCCGCCACTGGCGGTCAGGACAGCGTCGGCCTGCGCTGCCCGGCGCACCCGGTGGCGCTGGCGGTGTTGCGCGCTTGCGCGGCGCAAGGCGTGTGGGGCGTGGCCGCGCCCAGCGCCAACCGCTTTGGCCGCGTCAGCCCGACGACGGCGGCGCATGTGCAGTCCGAGTTTGGCGCTGTCCTGCCTGATTTGCTGGTGCTGAACGGCGGCGCCTGCGCCGTCGGCATTGAATCGACCATCGTTGACTGCACGCGCGGCGCGGCGGTGTTGCTGCGCCCCGGTGCCATCACGCGCGCGCAAATTGAAGCGGCGTGCGGCCAGCGTTTGCTCTTAAAAGAAGAGCTTCAAGCGCAGACCCCGCGCGCCTCAGGCACGCTTTTGGCCCACTATGCGCCCAGCGCGCCGGTGCGGTTGATGGATGCTGCCGCTTTGCAAGCTGCGCTGGCAGCGCGCAGTGCCGACGCCCCGGCGCTGGCGCTGTACGCCCGCACGCCGCTGCACGGCCCGGCGCACGCCGCATTACGCACTGTTGTGCTGCACGCCATGCCCAGCGATGCAGCAGCCGCCGCCGCCGAGCTGTTTGCCATGCTGCGCCGCTTTGACGACCAAGGCGCGGGCGAGATTTGGATTGAAACGCCGCCCAGCACGCCCGACTGGGAAGGTGTGCGCGACCGGCTGCAACGCGCGGCAGCGGCTACGGCGGCTACGGCAACTGTAGCGGTCAGTGCTCGTTAAACTACCCACCCACATTCTGGAGAAGAACAATGGCAGTTAATTGGTTGCGCCGCAGCGTTTTGGCGGCAGCGGGTGTATCGGCGGCAATGCTGCTGGCCGGGTGCGGCTCTAGCACCATTGAATCGGCCCTCAAGCCCGAGCGCTTTATTGCCTTTGGCGATGGCCTGAGCGACGTGGGCCAAGTCAATGGCGCGCGCTACACCATCAACGACGGCTCGGTCAACAACTGGGCGCAGCAACTGGCCGCCACCTACGGCATCACGCTGACCCCGGTATCGACCGGCGGCACCAGCTACGCCCAAGGCAATGCGCGCGTCACAGCACACCCCGATGCCGCCGGCAGCGCCAGCGCACTGACGGTGACCGAGCAGATCGATAAATTTTTGGCCAACGCCAGCTTCAAAGACTCGGACGTGGTGCTGCTCAGCGCTGGCGCCGGCGACTTGGTAGCGCAAATGGCCGCCGTCACGGCGGGCACGCAAACCAGCGATCAAATGCTGGCCAACGCCCAGCAAGCCGGGCGCGATTTGGGCGCGCAGGTCATCCGTGCGGTCAACGCTGGCGCCAAGTACGTGGTGGTGGCTGGCAGCTACAACCTAGGCCGCTCGCCTTGGGCCAAGGCCATCGACCAAAAAGATCTGCTGACGCAGGCCAGCAGCAATTTCAACGAAGCATTTTTGGTCAGCGTGGTCGACTACGGCAGCAAGGTGCTCTACATCGACGCGGCGTACTACTTCAACCTGCTGACCGCTTCACCCAGCAGCTATTCGTTTGACGATGCCACCACGCCGGTGTGTACCGCCATCGACGCCGGCCCCGGCATTGGCATTGGCGCCGGTCAGTTGAACTCGGCGCTGTGCAATGCCAACACGCTGCTGCCCAACGCCAACAGCAGCAAATATGTGTTTGCCGATGCGCTGTATTTCACGCCGGCTGCGCAGCGCCTGTTTGGCACCTACGCTTACGACCGTTTGCACGCACGCTGGTAAGCCCTCTCACCGCGAACCAGCCCACAAAAAACCGACCCGAGGGTCGGTTTTTTGTTGTGCGCAGCGCCGCTTAGAAGCGGTAGCCAATCGCAAAAGAAAAGATGTTGGGATTGAGCTTCATGTCAATCGTCTGGCCACTGGAGAGGTGCGTGGTGGTTTTCAAGAAACTTTTGTAATAGGCCGCATCGACAAACCAGCGCTCATTGATGCTCCAGACAAAGCCTATTTGCGGCGTCAAGCCCCATTTGTTCTCGATCCAAGCGGTGGTCGGGTTGGCCGGCGTGCCACCGGTGACGCCCGTCAGCGCCGCTGTCGAGCGGTTCTTAAAGAAGCGGCTGTAGGTCACGCCCAAGCCGATATAGGGACGAAATTTGGCGGTGGGCTCGTTAAACAGGTACTGCGCAAACAGCGTGGCCGGCACCACTTTGGTCTGGCCCAGCTTGCCGATGCCGTCAATAGCGCCGGTGCCATAAAAATCGTGCTTAAACGCCAGGCCCAGCGGCAAGTCCAGCGCCCAGTGGTCGGTCACCATGTAATTCAGGCCGCCAGTCAAGGTGCTGGCCGAGCCGACGCCCACCGTGGTGCCGGGAAAGCTTGGCGTAGACAAATAACCGCTACTCACCTGCGGCGAAATATGCGTGGCGCCAAGGCGCACGCTCAAGGTGCCGGCGACTTGGGCGCTGGCGCTGCTGCACAACACCAGAGCGGCGGCTGCCAAGCAGCCAGAGGAAAAAGAAAAATATTGCATGGTGTTTTCCTTTAGAGCCAGCCAGCCTGCGACAGCGAACGCGATACCAATTGCCCCATCAACTGGTGCGCATACGGCGTGGGGTGAAAGCTGTCGGAAAAGCCGTAGCCCTTCCACCAGTCAGCGCCGCCCACAGCGCCTGCGGGCGGCGTCATGGCCGACAAGCTGGTAGCGGTGCAGGTGGCAAAGGTGTAAGTGGGCAGGCCGTCGCTGCCGACACCGGTGGCGGGGCAGGCGGCTTTGCTGACGTTGGCGAGCTGGTATTGCGCGGGGTGCTCGGCCTGGTCTTTCATCGAGGTATAGAAGTCAACCACCGTCACGCGTTCATCAGCGGCCAAGCTGGCGGTCAGTTGGGCGTTAAAGGCTTTCACCCAGCCATCAAACAGCGCTTCGGCTTGGGCGGCGGCTTCTGCGCCTTTGGCTTGGGCGACAGAGCCCAGCACCATCTGAAAACGCGGCGTTTTGGTGATGGCTGGCACGTTGAGCACCGCCACCCGAATGGCGCCTTTGTCGAGGACGTTGGTTTTAATGGTGTTGGCAAATTGCGCCGCCAAGGTTTTGGCGTAAGCGCCGCCTATCTGCGCCATGCCACTGGGGCCAGAGGCCATGGCGGTACGCACCGCCGCTGGGTCAAGCACGGTGGTCAGCAGGCCAGCGTAGGCTTGGCCGCTGTCGCCGCCCGCCTTGAGGTAGGAGCCAATCAGGTCGGCCATGTCGTTGGCACCGCCATCGATCAGCACCAAGTCGCCGCTGTTAAAGCCTGCGCTGCCAGCGTCTTTGATCTGCTGTGTCACGGAAGAAGGCGAGGTCGGTGCCGCAACGTAGTTAATGCGCCCGCCGCCGACCGCGTAGTTGCCGCAAGCCGCGTTGGTGGTAAAGGTGGTGCCGCTGGAGGTGTAGTGCGAGCACAGCGTTTGGCCGTAGCTGGTGGCAATGCGCTCGGGCCAAATGGCCGAAGAGCCCGCGCCCGTGCCGGCACTGCCTTGCACGGTGAACTTAAAGCCATAGGTGCCGCTGTCTGACAGGCTGTCGCCCATCACCTTGACAGAAGTGACCTTGGCGATTGGCGTGGTGTCAGCACCGCCGCCGCCACAGGCGGCCAACATACACGCGGCAAACAAGGCCGACCAAGAAGCTTTCGGGTGAGGGATCACAATTTTCTCCAATCAGTTCAAAAAAGCACGACCGTGCGATTATTGAAATAATCATAGATCTCCCGGTACCTGCGCCTTATGCGGGTAAGCCCTGCCTTGGGCCAAATAAAGGCAACTAACGCTAGGGTTGTTGCTTTTGCGCCGTACTGGGTTGGCGGGCAGTCCAGTCGATCAGCGCCTCCAGCACTGGGCGCGCCGCGCCAGCGTTGGCGTGGTTGACCATGGCCACCAACACATAGCGCTGGCCATCGGCGCCGTGGACGTAGCCGGCCACGGCAGACACATCGCGCAGACTGCCGGTTTTGAGGTGGGCGCTGCCACTGGCGCGGCTTTGGCTGCGCCGCAGCGTGCCATCGACCCCAACCACCGGCAAGGAGGCCAGCAGCTCCGGCATCACCGGCGACGCCCACGCTGCCTGCAACATCTTTCCCAGCGCGTGGGCGCTGATGCGCGCCGCGCGGCTCAGGCCGGCGCCGTTGTCGACGCTGGGCATCTCGGTATCGCCAAAGCGCGTGCGCCACCACTGCTGCACGATGGCGCGCGAGGCATCCATGCTGCCCACGCCGTTTTGCTGCCAACTGAGCGTCAAAAACAGCTGCTGCACCATGACGTTGTTGCTGTATTTATTGATGTCACGCACCACCTCGGCCAGCGCCGGCGAGCTGGCACTAAAGGCCGGCGGCAGCCCCGCTGGCACCGCGCCGTTGCGCACTGTGCCGGTCAGCGTGCCGCCCATGTGGCGCCACATACCGGCCACAGCGCGCGCCGCGTAGGCGCCGGGGTCGGCGTAGGCGACGGCCCACTGGCGCTCGCCGCAACTGGCCGGGTAGCTGCCGGTAAAAGTAAAACGCGCTGGGTCAGCCAGCTCAGCGCCCAAGCCCGCACGCCAGTCGCCGCAGGCGGTGCCGGCGCGCGCCAGTGGCACGCTGCGCGGGCGCTGCACATCGGCCAGCGGCGGATCCCACTGCACGTGCGCCACGCCAGCGGCGGTGTCGGGTATCCAGCCCATCACCACCGATTTGAAGTTCAGCAGCAGCGCGTCAGGCGCGGCGTTGTACGGGCGCAGCGGCTCGCCGTCAAACTGCGCCGCGTCGTGGCCCGTGACGCTGAACGCCGAGCGGTCGAGCACGATGTCGCCGTGGATATCCTCAATGCCTTGGCCCTGCAAGCGGCGCAGCAGCAGCCACAGCCGCTCCATCACCAGTTTGGGGTCGCCTTGGCCGCGCAGATAGACGTTGCCGCGCAAGGTGCCGTCTTGCACTGTGCCGTCGATATACACCGGCGTTTGCCAGACATAGGCTGGCCCCAGCAGCTCCAGAGCGGCAAAGGTGGTGACCAGCTTCATCACCGAAGCCGGGTTCATCGCCTCTTGCGCCCGATAGGCCAAGCGCGGCGCACCGCCTTGGGCGGGCAACACCAGCATAGCGAGCGCCTCGCGCGGCAGCTTGGCGCGGGCCAGCGCGGCCTCAACCGCTGGCGGCAGTGCCGCTGTAGCCACCGCAGCCACCGAAGCCATAGACAGAGCGGCACCCACCGCCGCGCGGCGCAGCCACGCCGAAGAAAAAAGGACAAGAGACAAAGACATGGCAACGAGTGTAGAGGCGCCGATAATTGCCAGCTTGCCTTCAGACACCACCTGCCGCTATGAATTTGCTTGCCTTTGACACCAGCACCGACACCCTGTCCATCGCCGTGGCGCGCGGCGCAGCGCGCTGGCAGCACAGCGGCCCGGGCGGCGCACAGGCGTCTGCCACGCTGCTGCCGGCCATCCGCCAACTGCTGGCCGAGGCCGGCTTGGCGCTGGGCGACTTGGACGCCATCGCCTTTGGCCGTGGCCCGGGCTCGTTTACCGGACTGCGCACCGCCTGCGCCGTGGCCCAAGGGCTGGCTTTTGGCGCCGGCGGCGGGCGCAGCGTGCCGGTGTTGCCCATCGACACCTTGGCCGCCGTGGCCGAAGCGGCGCGCCAGCAATACGGCTGTACTGACGTCGTCGCAGTGCTGGACGCGCGCATGAACGAGGTGTATTGGGCACGCTACCAGTGGCAGGGCAGCAGCGACGGCGACTTTGGCCTGTGCGCGCCTGAAGCCTTGGTGGCGGCGCCCGGCTGGAGCGTGGTCGGCAACGCGCAAACAATTTATGGCGAGCGCTTGGCACCGGACGCCCAGCACCTGCACGCCTTACCTGAGGCCAGCGCGCTGCTGAACTTGGCCCCAGCGCTGCTGGCCGCAGGCGGCGCCGTGCCCGCCGCGCAAGCGCTGCCGCGCTA
The DNA here is from genome assembly GCA_017988165.1 of Giesbergeria sp. Taxonomy (GTDB): domain Bacteria; phylum Pseudomonadota; class Gammaproteobacteria; order Burkholderiales; family Burkholderiaceae_C; genus Simplicispira. The sequence goes on from JAGNSH010000060.1 coordinate 6,782, forward strand.
TATCCGCAACAAAGTCGCCAAAACCACCCAAGAGCGCGCGCACGAGCGCGCCGCGCAAGCCGCCTTGGCCACCTTGGCCGCCGCCGCATGAACACCGCCGCGCTGCTCAGCCAATACACCCAAGTTGCCCAAGCTGCCCAAGCACACTTAGAGCTGCTCACGCCCGAGCGGCTTGGGCGCTTGGACGCCCTGCTGGCGGTCGAACAACGCGCTTATTCGCACCCATGGTCGCGCGGCAATTTCACCGACTCGCTGACCAGTGGTTATCAAATCGAGCTGCTGCTGGGCGGCGACCAAGTCATTGGCTACTTTGTCGCCATGCCCGGCGTCGAAGAAGCGCATTTGCTCAACATCACCGTAGCGCCCGAGTTTCAACACCAAGGCTGGTCAGTGGTGCTGCTGGACGCGCTGGCGCTGTGGGCACGCGGACACGGCGCACAGTGGCTATGGCTAGAAGTGCGCATCAGCAACCTGCGCGCGCGCCACATCTATGAAAAATACGGCTTTCAGCACGTTGGCGAGCGCAAGCGCTACTACCCCGGCCCCGGCACGCAGCGCGAGGACGCTATCGTCATGAGCTATGCCTTGTGAACGCACTGTGAGCACCTTATGAGCCTGCACCTCGACACCCGCCAACGGGCCATGCTGCAAGAAATGGGCGTACACGTCTGGTCGCCCCGGCCTGCGCCGGTCACGGCGGCCCCAGTCGCCACCGACACAGCCGCCAGCACAGCCAGCAGCGCCGCCACACGCACGGCAGCGCCAACACCGGTGCCCACACCAGCGCGCACGCCGCGCCCAGCACCATCAGCACCAACCACCACCAGTGCGGCACCTGCTGCACCCGCCCATGCCGCGCTGACATGGACGCTGCAAGCGCCGCAGCCGCTGTACCCGAACGCTCCACCCGCCACATCCGCCACGTCCGCCGATAGCCGCCACACCGCCCCGCGCTGGCTGCTGCTGGCTGAAGGCAGCACTGGCGCCGACCCGCTGGCCGGTGACGCCGGTGCGCTGCTGGGCAATATGCTGCACGCGCTGCGCCTGCGCCAGCAGCCACAGGTGTTTATCTGCGTACTGGCCCCACAGACGCCAGAGGCCAGCGCTGGCACTAGCACTGCCGACAGCGCCAACACCAACAACACCAACAACGCCGCACCCTGCGCCGCCGCTTTGGCCCAAGCCATCGCCCAAGTGCAACCCGCCGTGGTACTGGTGATGGGCCGAGCCGCCGCCCGCAACGCCCTGGGCCGCAGCGAGCCGCTGGGCCAGTTACGCGCTCTGTCGCACAGCACCAGCGGCGTGCCCGCCGTAGTCACTTACGACGCCGCCTACCTGCTGCGCGCCCCCGCAGCCAAAGCCGGCGCATGGGATGACCTGTGCCGCGCACGGGCGCTGGCGTTGGCGGTGGCCAATCAGGCAAAGCCCGTCAACGGCTGACTGGCTACGGGCCCGATTCAACCCTGCATCACTTGCTGCGCAGCTTGGGCCAGAAAACCAGAACGGGTCATGTGGTGGGCACTGGCCCACGCATCAATTTGCTGCACCAGATTGGAAGGCAAACTGATATTGAGACGCACTGGCTTGGTTTCGATACGGCTCAGATCAATCTCAGCCAGCAGCCAAACACCACCTTGGTAGTCGGGGTGATGGGCCAATTGCTCCAACGCCGTGGGCGCAGGCACCGCCTCAGGTTCACCATGAAAATGGGCTTCGACTGCTTCTTGAATCGCCGCTGGCAAACCGGCCCAATCGTCAGCCGCAGAAAAGCAGCCCGGAAAGTCGGGAAAAGTGACGCCGTGGGCCTCTTGGTCATTGCCTAAATGCACATAGACGGGGTACAGCATGGAATGGCACTCCTTGAAAAACTAAAAAACTGACAAACCAAACACCCCTCACAAGCCCGCTTGCCTGAAGATGCTGCGCACCGTGGCAATCAACAGGTCTTTTTTAGGGTGTGGCACCGTCACCTTGCCCGGCTTGCTGGGATGTTTGAACTGGTGGTGCGAGCCCACCGTATGCACCAAATACCAGCCATCGGCCTTGAGTCGTCGAATGATGTCGATGCTTTTCATACGCCAATAATACACACCAATACACAAAATTCGAGTGCCTTACACACCAGCATTGCGCGCGGCACCTCTTGTCAACAACACGCTCCTGTGCGGCGTTCATAGCATCGAATGCGATAATCCCCGGTTCACGTTTTTGTTCAAAAAAGGCCATGGAAACCTACCCCAGTCGGTAGCTTTCAACTCCCAAGCCAGTCGCAGGGGTTGAAAGCACACCACTTTCCCCGCTGCTACCGACCGCTTTATTCAGGGAGTGAGCCATGCTCAACATCTTCACGCTTGCCAATGGGCGACTCTTTCAAGAAGAAATTGAGTCGCTCGAAGAGCTGTCCAAATTCCAGCCGATTTGGGTCGATCTCGAATCACCCACCCTCGACGAAAAGCGCTGGATAAAACAGTATTACGGCCTGTCCATCCCCGAAGACGCGATGGACGAGGACATTGAAGAGTCCGCACGTTTTTACGAAGAAGACAACGGCGAGCTGCACATTCGCAGCGACTTTTTGATCGACGACCACGACCAGCCGCGCTCGGTGCGCGTCGCTTTCATCCTCAATCTGACCAACCCTGACCTGCGCAGCAAGGGCGTTTTGTTTTCCATCCACGATGAAGATGTGCCGGTGTTTCGCCTGCTGCGCCTGCGCGCGCGCCGAGCGCCGGGGCTGATTGAGGATGCGCGCGAGGTGCTGCTGAAACTGTTTGACGCCGACGCCGAATACTCCGCCGACACACTCGAAGGCATTTACGACGACCTGGAAAAAGTCAGCACCCAAGTGCTGTCGGGCGATGTGACCGACGAGCGCGCCGGCGAGGTGCTGGGCGCCATCGCGCGCCAAGAGGACTTGAACGGGCGCATTCGGCGCAACGTGATGGACACGCGCCGCGCCGTCAGCTTCATGATGCGCAGCAAAATGCTCAACGCCGAGCAGTTTGAAGAAGCGCGGCAAATTTTGCGTGACATCGAATCACTGGACAGCCACACCGCGTTCTTGTTCGACAAAATCAACTTTTTGATGGATGCCACCGTGGGTTTCATCAACATCAACCAAAACAAAATTATCAAGATTTTTTCGGTGGCCAGCGTGGCGCTGCTGCCGCCGACCTTGATTGCCAGCATCTACGGCATGAACTTCAAGT
>JAGNSH010000216.1 GCA_017988165.1 Giesbergeria sp.
TCAGGGGTTGGCGTTGGCGGCGGCCATGGTCGGCTGCAGCGGCGGTGTGTCCATGCCGCGCAGGCTGACGCCGCCAGACTGGCGCATATTGCGGTCGCCCAGCACCGGCTTGTTGTAGGCGGTGCCCAGCGTTTGGCGCCAGGGTTCGATTTTGGCGGTCAGCTCGGCGGCGTTGGGGATGTCGGCTTGGTAGCGCTGCAATACGCGCCACGCGGTTTCAATTACTTTGGCGTTGAGGCTGTTCAGCCCTTGGCTGAGCAGGACTTCGACGGTTTTGCCCGGCTCGCCGTTGCGGCTGGGCGAGAGCGCTTGCTCTAGCAGTTGCAGCACATGGGTGTTGCAGTTGCCCAGCAGTTCGCAAAAACGCGGGTCTTTGCGCGCCGCGCCCATCAGCAGCTCAGACATGGCCATCGAGGTGGCAAAGCGCATTCCCAGCTTGTGTACCACTTGCTCGGCGTCGAGGGCGATGACGCCGCGCGTGGGCAGCAGCGCCAGCACCGACAGCAGGTTACAGGCGGCTTCAAAGTCAAAGTCTGGCTCCAAAACGGCCTGCGTCAGCACCGCCAGCGCTTCAAGCGTCGGGGTTTGCGTTTCGGCTTGGAGTTCGGCGTCTGTTTTATCGTTGCCTTTGTTTCTGTCTGGTTCCTTGGCTTTGTTTTTGCCCATGCTCATGCAGGCGTCCAGCACTTGCAGTGTTTGCACCATGCGGCGCAGGCGCACCGACTCGGGGTTGCGCTCGGACATACGCTGTTGATCCAGCAAAAACTGGCGCAGTTGTTTGGGCTCGTCAATCTCAAAGCGGGCAATGCCCAGCAGCGTCAGCGTCTGGCCGTCAAACATTTTGGAGCCTAGGCCCAGGCGCACCGAACTCTCTAGCAAGCCAATGGCTTTTTGTTTGTCGCCCAAATAAAACGCCAGCATTCCGTGGCGCTGCAGCCGGGCAATGGACGACGGTGTCAGCTCGGTCGACATTTGGTAGGCCTTGAGCGCTTCCTCAAACTGGCCCAGCTCCATCAGCGTGCGCGCCAGGTTGTCGTAGGCATCGGCGTAGCCAACTTCATCGACCAGCAGGGCTTCCAGCAGTGGCTTGGCCTTGTGCGGTTGGCCCATTTCTAGCTGCACCCGCGCCAGCCCTAGGCGTGCCCATGGTGCTTTTTCAGTCGCCAAGACGGATTCGTAGAGCTTTTGCACCATATCGAAGCGCCCCAGTCTCAGTAGCAGCTCGGCGCCGACGCGGGCGGCGTAGCTCCAGTAGGCGCCGCGCTCGTTCAGGCGCAGCAGGCACAGGCGCGCCGCTTGCGTGAATTGCTGGTCTTCAATGGCTTGGTGGATGTCTTGCAGCGCCACTTTGCGCTGGCGCGCGTGTGAGATGCGGTCTTGCAGGCGCGCGGCGGTAAACGGCTTGAGCAAATACGAGTCCAGCATCGATTCGGCCGCTTCGGAGACTTTGCTGTATGCCGCCTCGGGCGTGACCATGATGAAAATTGTCGCCAGCGGCAACATACCGCCACGGCGCAAATCGTCGAGCAGCTCTTGCCCGGTGACGGATTCTTGCGGAAAGTGCTGCTCGCACAGCACGATGTCGAAGGTTTGCGCCTCTAAGTGGCGCCGGGCATCGCTGGCGCGCGAGGCTTGACGGATGGAGCGCACGCCCAGCCCGCGCAATTGCGACATCATCACGCTGCGGGTCGCGTTGTTGGCATCCGCAACCAAGGCCGTGGCGTCGGTTAAATCGTTGGTAAGGGTTCGGTTCCAGCTCATACGCCGATTTTGCCCCGAGATAGATGGCTTTGGCGCATAACAGCCTTGGCCTTAGCGGCCTATGACCGACCAGCCGGCGTGCAAATTGGTCTTGTCGTTTTCGTATTCCCACGCTGTGCCGCAGTGGTCGCAGACATAACGGGTGATGGTCACTGGGCCGTGTTGGCGGTCTTCTTTGCGGTTGCCCCGCTGCACCAGCTCGGGGTGGCCGGGGGCGCGGCGCCAGTTGCGCTGGATGCCGGCGCAGCCGTCGCACAGCTCCATTTTTTTCAGTTCGCTCTGTCGAGCCAGGTCTTTGGTCATGGGGACGCCGTATAAAAAAGAAAGATAAAAGAAAGAAAAAAGAAAGGTGAGGGCTACTTTAACGATATTGGCTGAGTAGGGACAAATTTTAGATAAAAATCGCCTCTAGCCCTTGTCTAGTAAGCGCTTGTAGCTATGAAATTAGGAGTTTTTGTTCTGCTGATGGGCTGTTCATAAAATGCCCTCCATGACTGCTGCCGACCACACCACCAAAGCCTTGCAAGCGCTGCGCCGCCAAGGCGGCGTTTTGAGCAGCGCCGAGCTGCAAGAGTTGCTGGGCCTAGGCCAGTCCAGCGTGGCGCGCGCGCTGGCGCCGCTGCTGGCCTCGGGCCAAGTGCGCCAAGTGGGCGCGCCCGCCACCGCGCGCTATGCGCTGGTGCGCCAAGTGGCCGGCGTGGGCGACGAAGTGGCGCTGATGCGGGTCGATGACCAAGGCCAGCCGTCACCGTTTGGCCGAATGCTGGCGCTGGCAGGGGGCGGTTTTTGGGTCGATGAGGTCGATGGCGTCAGCGAGCAGCACGACGGTCTGCCGTGGTTTTTGGACGATATGCGCCCGCAAGGCTTTATTGGCCGCACTTTTGCCCATAGCCACCCGGCCCTGCAATTGGGCAGTGACCCGGGCCAGTGGAGTGAAGACGATGTGCTGCGCGCCCTGACCCAGTGCGGTGAAGACCAGCCGGGCAATTTGCTGATTGGCGCGGCCTCCTTTGAGCGCTTTCATAGCTTGTCTGAGCGTGCTTTGCGCGCTGCCTCTGCCGCCGACTACCCGGTCTTGGCACAGCGCGCCATGCAAGGCGCGCACCCCGGCTCGTCGGCTGGGGGCGAGCAGCCCAAGTTTTGCTGCCATACGGCGGGGCGCAGCGTCATCGTCAAGTTCTCGCCGGCGGGCGACTCGCTGGCCGAGCAGCGCATCCGCGATTTGCTGATCTGTGAGCATTTGGCGCTGGGCACCTTGGCCGAGGCTGGCGTGCCCGCCGCGCGCACCGCGCTGTGGCTGGCTGCGGGCCGGGTATTTTTAGAGTCCGAGCGCTTTGACCGCACCGCCCACCTGAATGCGCAGGGCCTGCCGGGGCGCATTGGCATGGTGTCGCTACAGGTCTACAACGCGCAATACATCGGCGACATCGACAACTGGGCGGCGACGGCCTTGCGCTTGGAGGCGCGCGGCCTGATCACTGCCGCCGACGCGCGCCACCTGTGTCTGCTTGAAGCCTATGGCCAGCTGATTGCCAACACCGATCGGCACTACGGCAA
>JAGNSH010000217.1 GCA_017988165.1 Giesbergeria sp.
CCTTTGGCCTGCGCATGAAGCCGCGCAGCGAGCGCCCGAGTGAGGCGCAAATCAAGAAAAAAGTCCACGATCTGCTCAGTTTGGTGCAGCTCGATTGGCTGGCCGAGCGCCATCCGGCGCAGCTCTCGGGCGGGCAGCGCCAACGCATTGCTTTGGCGCGCGCGCTGGCGGTGGAGCCGCAGGTGCTGCTGCTGGACGAGCCGTTTGGCGCGCTGGACGCCAAGGTGCGCAAAGAGCTGCGCCGCTGGCTGCGCCGCCTGCACGACGAGCTGCACGTCACCAGCATCTTTGTCACCCACGACCAAGAAGAAGCGCTGGAGGTGGCCGACCGCGTAGTGCTGATGAACAGCGGAAAAATCGAGCAAGTCGGCTCGCCGCAAGAGGTCTGGGACCACCCGGCCAGCCCGTTTGTTTATGGTTTTTTGGGCGACGTGAACTTGTTTCATGGCCGCGCCCACGAGGGCGAGTTGCATGTCCACGGTATGCAAATTGACCTGCCCGAGAGCAGCGCGGCCACGGGCGGCATGGCCTCGGCCTATGTGCGCCCGCACGACTTGGAGGTGGCGCGCCATGTGCCGGGCACGGCGTCTGCAGCGCACAGCATGGTGGCGCGCCTAGACCGCGCTATTGCCGTCGGCCCCACGGCGCGGCTGGAGCTGGTGCCGCTGGACGACGCCGGCGCGGAACTAAAGCCCAGCGCCGCCCACCAATCAGCGGACAATGCGGCCCCGGCTGCGGTGATTGAGGCGCACATCTCGGCGCAGCAATACCGTGACATGGGCCTCAAAGAGGGCGACACCGTGGTGGTGACCCCCCGGCGCACCCGGGTGTTTTTAGACCAAGCCGCCGGTATCTGACGTACTTCTTCGTCGGGGCTGAGGCGGCGATGAAAGAATAAAAAATGGCTTTAGTTTTGCATTGGATAGACACCGCACCACGGCGTCTGTTGGCGCTGGTCAGCTTGGGCTGCGTGGCCATGTTGGCGTTTGGCATGTATTTGCAGCACGTGGTCGGCCTGGACCCTTGCCCGATGTGCATTGTGCAGCGTTATGCTCTGCTTTTGGTAGCTATCACCGCAGGCGTAGCAAGCGTTAGAGGCCAAAAAGGCTGGTGGATGTCATGGGCCACACTGGCGCTGGCAGCCTGCGGCTTTGGTGCCTTCACGGCGGCGCGCCAAAGCTGGTTGCAGTGGTATCCGCCCGAGGTCGCTACCTGCGGGCGCGATTTTTACGGAATGATCGAGAGCTACCCCATCAGCCGTTCGATCCCGATGATTTTTCGCGGCTCGGGCGACTGCACGGCGGTTGATTGGACGTTTTTGGGCGGCTCGATTGCCAACTGGTCGTTTATTTGCTTCACGCTGATCGGCCTGGGTTTGCTGGTAATGCTGGCCCGCCACAGCCGCCGGCGCGGGTAATACGGCGCAGGCCGCACCCGTTTATTTAGGCGCCGGGCTCGTCGAGCACGCTGTCGAGCTGGCCCAGCAGCAGTTGCAGGCGCTGCAACTCGTCGCTGTTCATTTCGGGCGTGCTGTAGGCGCTGTCGGCACTATCAGCACTATCAGAGTTACCGCCCAGCGTTGGCGGCGGTTGCAGCAAAGCGGCCGCTGCTGCGTCGGCCTGCTGCTGCGCGGCTTGCTCTTGCGCAGCTTTGACCTCAGCCAGCGCCGCCGCAGCGCGCGTTTCGCGGTCGGCGGTCTCAAACGCCATGTTCAGTGCTGCCAGCACCGCAATGCGCTCGCGCGAGCGCACTTTGCCGGCGTCGCGGATGCGCGTCATGGCGGTGTCGATGCGCTCGACGGCTTCGAGCAAATGCAGTTCACGTCCTTCGGGGCAACTGAGCAAGTAGCTTTGCTGCATGATTTGGACTTCGATTTGCTTCATGGCGCGTCCTCGGGCGGGGGCGTAGGCGTGGGCGGCAGGCGTTCGATCAGGGCATCTACCCGGGCGCGGGCAGTTTGCAAGCGCGACTGCAGCGAGTCGCGCTCTTGGGTCAGGCTATAGACCTGCTGCGCCAGCAAGCCGTTGGTGCGCTGGAGTTGGGCGTAGCGCTGTAGCAACAGATCAACGCGCTCAGTGATCTGGTCAATGGGGTGCTGGGGGAGCGATGAGGTCATACAGCCTTCGATTGTAGGGTTGCGCATCCAAAGCGCCGTAAAATCCCGCGCTGTTGGTGCTCGCGGTGTGGTTCACATACCGCAGTTCAACGGGAAGCAGGGAGGTCGCACCCCATTAGGGAATGCACCGAGCCTGCGCTGCCCCCGCAACGGTCAGCGGACGAATCGCCCCCGATTCACCCTCCACACATATGCCACTGGGCGCCTTGAACAAGCGCCTGGGAAGGCGTTGGAGGGCGTTCCGCCAGCCCGGATACCGGCCAACACCGTGGCTGCCCGCTGCCTTTTGACAATTTTCAAAAGGCAGCGGGCAGCCGTTATCGCCCATGCGCCGGCGGGGAAGCCGGCAGGGGTCATTTTGTTGACTGTTTTTCATGACTATTTCCTCTCCCCACGTGCGCCGCGCCGCTGCATTGGCTTGCCTGCGCCCAGTCGCGCTGACGCTGACGCTGACGGCTGTTGTGCCGGTGATGGCGCAGCAGGCTGAGTTGGCTGCGCCCGTGCTGTTGGCGCAAAACCTGCACGCGCCCTCAATGCGCGAAACCGTCGTCACCGCCACGCGCTCTGAGCAGCCGCTGTCGGACTTGGTGGCCGACGTTTCCATTGTTGACCGCGACACCATCGAGCGCAGCGGCGCCACCGGCCTGGTGGACGTGCTGGCGCGCCTGCCCGGCATACAAATCGTGCGCAATGGTGGGGTCGGCAACAACGCCAATGTGTTTTTGCGCGGCGCTGAAGGGCGCTTTACTGCCGTCTACATCGACGGCGTGCGCGTGGATTCACAGGCCAGCGGCGGCGCGGCCTGGGAGCAAATTCCGCTGGCGCAAATCGACCGCATTGAAGTGCTGCGCGGCCCGGCTGCGGCGGTGTACGGCTCGGACGCCATTGGCGGCGTAATCCAGCTGTTCACGCGCAAGGGCGAGGGCGCTTTTGCGCCCTACGTTGGTGTCGGTATCGGCACGCACAACACGCGCAAGCTGGAAGCTGGCCTGAGCGGCAGCGCCGGTGTCGATGGCGCCTTTGACTACGCCCTGGGCCTGACGCGCGCGCAAAGCGACGGCTACGACATCAAAAGTGGTGCCGGTCACAACACCGACAAGGACGGCTACAGCGCCACCTCGGGCAACGCACGCGTCGGCTTCAAGGTCAACGCGCGGCACCGGCTGGACGCCACGCTGCTGGGC
>JAGNSH010000218.1 GCA_017988165.1 Giesbergeria sp.
CAGCGCGCCTACGAGATGAACTCCAAAGCCATCTCGACCTCCGATCAGATGCTGGCCAAGCTCAACCAGATTTGACCAGCCAACCACCGCACTGCAAAGTCACCGCCATGTCCACACGCACCCTCTCCCTCATTGCCGCGCCGCTTGCATCGCTTGCACCACGGTTGCCGCGCCCACTCGCTCGCTTGGCGGGCGTCGCTTTGGTGGTGTTGTGCGTGGGCTGCGCCGGGCCACTGTCGCCACCGCCACCGGTCGATTTGCTGCCCACCGCACCACCACCGCTGGCCGCCGCACCGCGCGCCAGCGGCCCAGCCACGGGCAGCTTGTTCAGCACCGCCAGCTACCGCCCGGCAATGGAAGACCGGCGCGCCCGCTTGGTGGGCGACAGCGTGACTATCCTCATCACCGAGCGCGTCACGGCCAGCCAAACCTCATCGTCCAACCTCAACCGCAAGTCAGAAATGAGCGCTGGCATCACCGCCTTGCCGTTTGTCTCGGGCGGCGCACTGGGTACGCTGGGGCGCGCCAAAATCGGCGGCAACAGCGGCAGCGAATTTGAAGGCGGCGGCGCCACCACCAGCCAAAACACCTTCGAGAGCAACATCACCACCACCGTCATCGAGGTGCTGTCTAACGGCCACTTGGTGATCGCGGGCGAGAAGCAAATCGGCGTCAACGAGAACGTCGATGTGCTGCGCTTTTCGGGCACCGTCGATCCGCGCGCGCTGCAACCGGGCAGCCGCGTCAGCTCCTCGCAAGTGGCCAACGTGCGCGTGCAGTCGCGCGGACGCGGCGCGCAAAGCGAGATGCAGGCCATGGGCTGGCTGTCGCGCGCCTTCAATTCGGTCTCGCCGTTTTAAATAGCCGCTGCGTCGGCTTACGCTGCGCTAATCCGACCTACTAAAAAGTGAGCTGCTAGCGCACGTGTTTAAAGGGTTTCAGACTGTTTTGATGCTGAAACCCTTTAAATACGTGCGCTAGCAGCTATTGTTTTTGCTTGATTGATACACCCCGCCCGTAGCCCGTAGGGCGTGTTGGCCCGTAGGGCGCAGCACGATAAGCGCCCGACAAGCGCCCAACAGGGTGGTAAATGCGCCGCTTATCAGGCCATTTCAAAGGGAGTCCTCCTCCCACAATCAAAGCCATGAAAGCTCTGCGCCCCCCCTTTTTATGGCACGCGGCCCGGCGGTTGGCTCCGCTGGCGGCCCTGTTTGCCGCCCTGTGTACTGCTTTGCCCGCGCAAGCCGTGCGCATCAAAGAAGTGGCGGCCGTGCAAGGCGTGCGCAGCAACCAGTTGACCGGCTACGGCCTGGTGGTCGGCTTGGACGGCACGGGCGACCAGACCACGCAAATGCCCTTTACCACGCAGGCCATGTCCAACTACCTGCAGCAAATGGGCATCAGCCTCTCAGACGCCAACGCCAGCCGACTGCAGCTCAAAAACGTCGCTACCGTCATCATCACCGCGCAACTGCCCGCCTTTGCGCAGCCGGGCCAGTTCATTGACGTCAGCGTGTCCTCGATGGGCAACGCCAAGTCACTCAAAGGCGGCACCTTGATTGCCACACCGCTGCGCGGTGCCGATGGCGAAATTTATGCGCTGGCCCAAGGCAACTTGGTGGTCGGCGGCGCGGGCGCCGGTGCTGGCGGCAGCAAAGTGCAAATCAACCACCTCAGTGCGGGCCGCATTCCCCAAGGAGCCCAAGTCGAACGCGCCGTGCCCACGCCGCTGCACGAGGGCAACACCATCACGCTGGGGCTAAACGCCTCGGACTTTCAAACCGCACGGCGCGTGGCGCAAGCCATCAATGCACGCCTGGGCCCCAACCAAGCCATGGCGCTGGACGGGCGCACGGTGCAGGTGCAAGCCCCCAGCAGCCCCGGCGCGCGGGTGAACTTTATTGCCGAGCTGGAAGAGCTGTCTATCGAAGCCACCGCGCCCGCCGCCAAAGTCGTGATCAATGCGCGCACTGGCTCGGTGGTGCTCAACCAAGCCGTCACGCTGGGCGCTTGCGCCATTGCGCACGGCAACTTGGCCATCACCATCAGCTCGACGCCCGTGATCAGCCAGCCCAACCCGCTGTCGCGCGGCGAGACCGTGGTGCGCGAAAAAGCCGACATCCAAATCACCCAAGAACCGGGCAACCTGATTCAGGTGCCGGCCTCGCCACAGCTCACCGACGTGGTGCGCGCCCTCAATGCTCTGGGCGTGACACCACAAGACCTGCTGGCCATCTTGCAAGCCATCAAGGCCGCCGGCGCGCTCAACGCCGAGCTGGAAGTTATCTGATGGCCCGCGCTTAACGCTGCCCCACCACTGCCACCCTAGGAGTGCCCATCATGGCCTTGACCACCTCCCCTTCTGCCAATCTCAATACCTCGAACGCGCTGGCGGTCGACGTGCGTTCGCTCAACCAACTGAAGTTTGAAGCCGGCAAAAACAGCCCCGAAGCTGCGCGCGAAACCGCCAAGCAGTTTGAGTCGCTGTTCATGCGCGAAATGATCAAAAGCATGCGCGAGGCGACGATGAAGTCCGGCCTGCTCGACAGCGCCCAAGGCGACTTGGGCACCGATATGCTCGATCAGCAGCTGTCGATCCAAATGTCGGGCCAAGCCGGCGGCCTGTCTGAAGCCATTGCGCGCCAGCTGACGCGCCAAATGGGCGGCGCCGATGCCAATTTGGTAGCGCCGTCGACTCTGAGTATGTCCAGCCTGTCGTTCCAGCGCAGCCCCAGCGCCAACAGCAGTGCCAACACCCCCAGCGGCCCCGGCCCCAAAGGGCGCGACGACTTTGTCGAACACCACAGCGCCGCCGCCGAGCGCGTGGCCCAAGCCAGCGGCATTCCGGCCAGCTTCATGCTGGGCCAAGCCGGCCACGAAACCGGCTGGGGCAAGAGCGAGATCAAGGGCGCTGGCGGCGCCAACTCGTTCAACCTGTTTGGCATCAAAGCCACCAAAGCGTGGACCGGCAAGGTGGCCGAAATCACCACCACCGAATACGTCAACGGCGCAGCGCAAAAGGTGACGGCCAAGTTCCGCGCCTACGACTCTTACGAAGACTCGTTCAAAGACTACGCCCGCCTGATCAACAACAGCCCGCGCTACGAGCAAGCGCGCGCCAAGGTCGACTCTGCCGTGGCCTACGCCACCGAGCTGCAAAAAGCCGGCTACGCCACCGACCCCGAATACGCCCGCAAGTTGAGCGGCGCCATCAACAGTGCCCTGCGCGTACAGCGCGCAGCCCAAGCCTGAGCGGCCATCAGCGCCCATCAGCACCGATCTGCC
>JAGNSH010000061.1 GCA_017988165.1 Giesbergeria sp.
ATCAGCGAGGCAATGGTCAAAGCGATGATGGCAGCGGCATTGGCACGGAAAGAAACGGTTTTACGCATGGAAATCTCCTCAAAAATAAAAGACAGGGACGCTATTGGCGTGCAGAGCGATAACTTAAGGCCAACGCCATATCGAAAAAAGCAGAAAATACGTGAATCTAATTCCTGTAAAAACTGACTATGGCCTTGGCCTTTAATCACCGCCATCTGTATTACTTCTGGGTCGTGGCCAAAGAAGGCAGCATGACGCGCGCCGCCCAGCGGCTGGACATGGCGGTGCAAACCGTCAGCGCCCAAGTGCGCGAGCTAGAGCGCGACTTGGGTTGCCAGCTGCTGCGCCCAGCCGGGCGCGGGCTGGCGCTGACCGACGCCGGCGTGGTGGCGTTGCAGCAGGCCGAGCAAATTTTTCAGCTCTCGCAAGCGCTGCCCGAGCAGGTGCTGGCCACCGTGCAAGCGCCTTCGGTGCGGCTGGCCGTGGGCATTGCCGATGGCCTGCCCAAGCTGGAGGTGCAGCGCTTGCTGCAGCCGGTGCTGGCCGTGCCGCATTTGCGCTTGGTGTGTGACGACGGCGAGATGGCCAATTTGCTGGCCGACTTGGTGCTGCACAAATTTGACGTGGTGCTGACCGACCACCCGGCGCCGCCGAATTTGCAGCTCAAGGTACACAGCCATTCGCTGGGCACCTCGGACATCGGCTGGTATGGCAGCGCCGATTGGTGGGCACTGGCGCAGGCGGATTTTCCGGCGTCGCTGCAACAAGTGCCGCTGCTGCTGCCGACCACGCACTCGGTGGTGCGCGCTCAGTTAGAGCGCTGGCTGGGCCACAAAGGCCTGCGCCCACGCGTGGTGGCCGAAATTGAAGACAGCGCCTTGCTAGAGACTTTTGGCAGCACCGGGCTGGGGATTTTTCCGGCGGCGCTGGCGGCGCAAGACGCCTTGTTCAAACGCAGCCAAGTGCAGCTGATTGGCGCCTGCGAGGGCGTGCAAGAGCACTACTACGCCATCAGCACCGAGCGCAAGGTGATGCACCCGCTGGTGCAGCAAATACTGCTGCCAGCGCGGCACTGAACGCGGCGCTAGAATCGCGCCTCCATGCTGCGCAGCCTGCTCATTTTTGTTGCTTTTTACAGGGCCGCGCACTGCGGCAAAAAATCATGGAATTTCTTTCCGACCCCAATGTCTGGATCGCTTTTGCGATGCTGACCGCCCTTGAAATCGTCTTGGGCATTGACAACATTATTTTTATTTCCATCTTGGTCGGCCGCTTGCCGCCCGAGATGCGCGACAAGGCCCGCCGCCTCGGACTGGGCTTTGCGATGTTCTCGCGCTTGGCGCTGCTGTTTGCCCTGAGCTGGATCATGGGCCTGACCGCTGACCTGTTTGTTGTCGCCGACATCGGTATCAGCGGGCGCGACTTGGTCTTGCTGTTTGGCGGGCTGTTTTTGCTCTACAAGGCGACGCACGAAATTTTTATGGAAGTCGAAGCGCGCGAAGACAAGGCCCCAGCACCTACCGATGCACAGGCACTTAAAGCCTCGGGCAGCCGGATGTTTTGGATGGTGATCGGCCAAATCGCGGTGATCGATATTGTGTTTTCGCTGGACTCGGTGATCACTGCCGTCGGCATGGTCGACTCCATCGGCGTCATGATTGCGGCGGTGATTACTTCTGTGGGCGTGATGCTGATCGCTGCACGGCCGATTGGCGAATTCGTCGATCGCCATGCCTCGGTCAAGGTGCTGGCGTTGGCGTTTTTGGTGATGGTGGGCATGGCGCTGACCGCCGAGGCTTTTGACCAAGAAATTCCCAAGGGCTATATCTACGCCGCCATGGCGTTCTCGCTGGCGGTCGAAGCCCTGAACATCCGCGCCCGCGCCAAAAGGCAGCTCAAACAGCACCCACTGCCGGCCGGGCACTGAACTGTTGCCCCGGCGCGCAGCTTACGGCTTACCGGCGCGTGCTGGCACTTCCAGCGTTACCAGCGTCGGACTGCGCAGCGCCGCGCCCAAACGCGCTTGGCGCGGGCCAACGCTTTGCAGCACCAAACCAGCATCGACCTGCGCGCCGACGCGAAACGGCTTGGCGGGGCGGCTGTCGACGGCAATCAGCGCGGCACCGGTGCCGCTGCTGCGCCCAGCCAGCACGCCGACCAAAGCAAAGCGGCTGACCACCGAGGCCAGCGGCAGGGCAGCGGGCGCTTGTGGGTCGACTGCGCCCAGCAAACGCGCCAGCGCTTGGGCGTCGGGCGCGGGCAAGGGCGCGGCCACGGCGGGCACCGGCGCGCCTTGCACGGGCGCAGACAAACGCAGCCCCCAATAGACGGCGCTGCCCCCGGCCAGCAGCCAAAGCACCAAGGTCGCCAAGCGCACCGCCCAGTTGTTGTCTGTGTTTGTCACCATCGCAGGATTATCATTCAGCCGATTCGACCGCCCCGCTTGCGCTGGTGCTACTGCTTGTTCCTTGGCCTGTGCGCCTTGTCTGTTGGTTAAACACCCTATGAAACGCCCTCTGCTGCCCCTCCACACCGCACGCCACCGCCTGGCTGCTGGTTTTACTTTGATTGAGCTGATGGTGGTGCTGGTCATCATTGGCGTGCTGGCGGCGCTGATCGTGCCCAACGTGCTCGACCGCGCCGACGACGCGCGCAGCACCGCCGCACGCACCGACGTCACCAACGTGATGCAGGCGCTCAAGCTGTACCGCTTGGACAACCAGCGCTATCCAACATCGGAGCAAGGGCTGCAAGCGCTGATCAATAAACCCACCACCGCCCCGCTGCCACTCAACTGGCGTCCGTATTTAGAAAAACTGCCCAACGACCCGTGGGGACGGCCTTACCAATACCTCAACCCCGGCGTGAAGGGCGAGATTGACGTGATGTCCTTCGGCGCTGACGGCCAGTCTGGCGGCGAGGGCAAGGATGCAGATATTGGCAGCTGGCAGTAAACACCGCCGCCGCCGTGGCCTCGGTGGTTTCACGCTGCTGGAGCTGCTGGTGGTGCTGAGCATCATGGCGCTGGCCACGGTGGGCGTGGGTTTGTCGATGCGCGACGGCACCCAAGCCCAGTTAGAGCGTGACGCCGAGCGGCTGGCAGCGCTGCTGGAATCGGCCCGCGCCCAGTCGCGTGCCAGTGGCGTGCCGGTGCGCTGGCTGGCCCTGCCCGAGGGCTTTCGTTTTGACGGCCTGCCCAGCCAACACCCACTGCCGACACGCTGGCTCGATCCGTCCACCGGTGTGCGCGGGCCGGGCCACTTGGTACTGGGGCCAGAGCCGCTGATTGGCCCGCAGCAGGTCATCTTGACGCAATCGGGCCACCCCGAGCACGCCCTGCGCGTGGCCACCGACGGCCTGCGCCCGTTTGCCGTATCTAGCGCCGAGGCGGCGCAGTAATCCCATGACACCCATGCAGCGCGGCTTTACGCTGATTGAAGTCTTGGTGGCGCTGGCCATCGTCGCCATTGCCTTGCTGGCTGGCTTGCAAGCCACCAGCGCCCTGACGCGCAATGCCGTGCGCCAAGCCGATGTGCTGCTGGCACATATCTGCGCCGAAAACGCCTTGGTCGCTATCCGCTTGGGCCAGCAAATGCCCGCCGTAGGCGACAGCACCCAGCCCTGCGAGCAAGCCGGGCGCACGCTGACGGTCAGTCTGGTGGTGCGGCCCACGCCCAACCCGCTGTTTCGCCGTGCCGATGCACAGGTGCTGGACGGCGAGTTGCCCGTGCTGCGCCTGACCACCATCGTCGGGCGGCGCTGACCATGGCACGGCGTTTTTTGGCCCGCCCGCGCGGCTTTACGCTGATTGAGCTGCTGGTGGCGCTGGCGGTGATGGCGCTGTTGGCCATCGTCAGCTGGCGCGGGCTGGACGGCATGGTGCGCGCGCAAGAACAAACCCGCCAGCGCGGCGACGAACTGCTGGTGCTACAAGCAGCGCTGGCGCAGTGGGGCACCGATTTGGATGCCGTACTGCCGCTGGTACACACCACGCCTCTGGACTGGGACGGCCAAGTGCTGCGCATCACCCGGCGCAGCAGCGCGCAGCCCGACCCCGGCGCGCTGGTGGTGGCGTGGACGCGGCGCAACGTACAAAGTGGCAACCAAAATCAAAGCCAATGGCTGCGCTGGCAGTCGCCGCCGCTGCGCACGCGCGCCCAGTGGCAACAAGCGTGGCAACAAGCCGCGCTGTGGGCACGCAACCCCAGCGACGCCGACCAGCGCGTCGAAACCGTGCTGATGCCGCTGAGCGACTGGCAAATTTTTTATTACCGGGGCGGCGCTTGGAGCAACCCGCAGTCCAGCAGCGCCAACAGTGCCAACAGTGCCGATACTTCCAGTAGCGCCGAGAGCGCAGCAACGGGCACAGTAGCCGCCCCCAGCGCCAGCCTGCCCGACGGCGTGCGCCTGCAACTGGAGCTGGCGCCCGGCCAAGCGCTGGCAGGGCGCATCACGCGCGATTGGGTCAACCCACTGCAAGGCGGTGGCAAGTCGTGAAAACCACCAAAACCACCCGAACCACCAAAATCACCAGAACCCTGCGCCAACGCGGCGCCGCGCTGCTGGCTGCCATGCTGACGGTGACGCTGGTCGCCACCTTTGCGGCCACCGCCATGTGGCAACAGTGGCGCGCTATCGAGATAGAAACCGCCGAACGCGCACGGGTGCAAGCGGCGTGGATTTTGGTCGGCGCACTCGATTGGTCACGCCTGATACTGGCCGAAGACGCCGGCGGTGGCAGCGCCGACCACTTGGCCGAGCCGTGGGCGGTGCCACTAGAAGAAGCGCGTCTGTCGACCTTTTTAGCCGCCGACCGCAACGTGGCGCAGGTCGAAGACGCCAGCACCGACACGCGCGATGCGTTTTTGTCCGGCCACATCATCGACCTGCAATCGCGCCTGAACCTGATGGCGCTGGTGGTGAGCGGCGAAGTCAACCCCGAAGTCCAAGCGCAGTTCAGCCGCCTGTTTGCCAACTTGGGCCTGCCGCCGGGCGAGCTGGCCCGGCTGACCCAAGCCCTGCGCCAAGCGCAGGACAAAGACAACGCAAACGCCCCGCTGCTGCCACAAACGCTGGGGCAGCTGACCTGGCTGGGCCTGTCCCCGGCCAGCGTGGCCGCTTTAGCACCCCACGTGGCACTGCTGCCCGAGCGCAACACCCGCCTGAACCTCAACACCGCCGACGCCACCGCGCTGATGGCCGGTATTGAGGGCCTTGACCCAGCCGGTGCCAACAAGCTGATTGCCGTGCGCCAGTTGCAGCACTTTCGCACGCTGGACGACACGCGCGCGCTGCTGGGCGGCAACGTACACATCAAAGAACAGCTGCACGGCGTCTCTAGCAATTACTTTGAAGTGCGCGGACGCCTGCGCTTGGACGACGTGACGGTGTACGAGCGCTCGCTGGTGCAGCGCATGGGCCGCACCGTCAAAACCGTCTGGCGCCAGCGCGGCGCCGCCGTGCTCGAACCTACAATGGCCCGCGAAATCCCTTCATGAGCACCCTGATTCTTCACCTGCCCTTGGCACTGCCCGGGCCCCACACCGAATACCGCTACACGCTGAGCCTTGACGGCCACAGCGCCAGCGGCCATGCCAGTGCGCCCGCGCCGCTGCTGCCCGCCGCCAACGAGACCGTGGCCGTAGTGCCAGCGCGGGCGCTGTCGTGGCAGCGCGTCACCTTGCCCCAAGGCGTGGGGCCGCAGTCACCGCGTCTGCGCGCCGTGCTGGAAGGCCTGCTAGAAGAACGCCTGCTAGACGACCCGGCGGCGCTGCACTTTGCCTTGGCACCCGACGCCCGCTCCGGCAGTGCCATTTGGGTGGCGGTGTGCGAGCGCGCTTGGCTGCGCGCCGCGCTGCAAGCGCTAGAGGCCGCTGGCCGTCCCGTCGCCCGCGTGGTGCCTGAATTTGCCCCCGGTGCCACCGCCAGCGGCCAGCCCGAGCTGTGGGCCCAAGGCACGCCCGAAGACGCGCACTGGGTCGTCACCGGCTACGGTGCGACTCAAGGCGCTGATGGTGCTGATGGCGGCGTATTGGTACTGCCGCTCTCCAGCGCCGCGCTGGCTTTGCTGCCTATGGGCCACCCGCCAGCCAACGAGGGCGACGCCCCTGCGGTGTACGCCGAACCTGCCGTGGCCGCGCTGGCAGAAAAAATACTCGGCCGCCCGGTGCAGCTGGCCACCCACAGCAGCCACGCCTTGCTGGCAGCGCGCGGCGCGTGGGACTTGGCGCAGTTTGATTTAGCCAGCTCGGGGCGCATTCGGGCGCTGCGCAAAGCGGGCGGCCTCCTCAGCGCCTTGCTGCACGCGCCGCAGTGGCGCGCCGCGCGCTGGGGCGTCGGCGTGCTGCTGCTAGCGCACCTGCTGGGGCTGAACCTGTGGGCTTGGCAAGAGCGCCACAGCCTGGCCGCCAAACAAGCCAGCGTGCGCAGCGCGCTGACGCAAACCTTCCCTCACGTCAAAGTGGTGGTCGATGCGCCGGTGCAAATGGAGCGCGAACTGGCCCGGCTGCGCCAAGCGGCTGGCGCCCTGTCGGCGCAGGACTTGGAGCCGCTGCTGGCCCTCAGCGCCCGCGCCCTGCCTGCCACTTGGCAGGCCAGCGCCATCGACTACAGCGGCGGCCAATTGCGCCTGCGCGGCCCGGCTCTGAGCGCCGACGAACAACGCCACGCCAGCGACACCGCCCGCGCCAGCGGCTACCAACTGCACACCGAAGGCGACAGCGTACAAGTGCGCGCCGCCACCAGCCCATGAGCCGCACCACCACCACATCTTCCACTGCCCCCGACAGCGCCAGCGCCCTGCGCGCGCGCTGGCAAGCGCTGGCGCCGCGCGAGCAGCAACTCCTGAGCGCCGCTGCCGTCGTCATCGCCGCAGCACTGCTGTGGTGGCTGGCGCTAGCGCCGGCACTGCACACCCTGCGCAGCGCCCCCGCCCGCCACGCCGCACTGGACGCGCAGCTGCAACAAATGCACGCCCTGCAAGCCGAAGCCGAAGCACTAAAAAACGCCCCGCCGGTGGACCCCGACAACGCTTTGCGCGCCCTGCAAGCCTCGGTCACCGAACGCCTTGGCACCAGCGCGCGCTTGGCCCTCTCGGGCGATCGCGCCACCTTGACCATCAAAAACACCGCTGCCGACACGCTGGCGCTGTGGCTGGTGCAAGCGCGCAGCAACGGCAAAGCCACGGCGCAAGAGGCGCACTGGACACGCAGCAGCGCAGCAACTGACCCGGCCCCATCCGCCGCCAGCCAGCCCAGCGCCCACTGGGACGGCACGCTGGTGCTGGCCCTGCCGGCGCGTTAAACCGCGCGCTGACCACACGCTGACCGCCATGGCACGCCCCGCTGCTTCACTCCACACTGCGCGCGCGCCTTGGGCGTGGGCCTTGCTGGGCGCGCTGCTGGGCGCGCTGCTGGCGCTGGCGCTGTTTGCCCCAGCGCAGTGGCTGGCCCGCAGCATCACCCAAGCCAGCGCTGGCCAAGTGCAACTGGCGCAAGCGCGCGGCACGCTGTGGAACGGCTCGGCGCAACTGCTGCTGACCGGCGGCGCGGCCAGCCAAGACCGCGCCGCGCTGCCGGGGCGCATAGCCTGGCAACTGCGCCCCACGTGGAGCGGCCTGCGCGCCCAACTGCACGCCGCCTGCTGCACCGCCAGCCCACTGCAATTGCAAATACACCTGCGCTGGGACGGCGCGCGCATCACCTTGGCCGACAGCCAAAGCCAATGGCCAGCCGCAGTGCTGGCCGGTTTGGGCACGCCGTGGAACACGCTGCAGCCGCAAGGCCAACTGGTACTGCGCACCACCGGCCTGCAAGCCGACTGGGCGGCAGGGCGCATGGTGCTGACCGGCCAAGCGCAACTGGACGCGCTGGCCATGTCCTCGCGCCTGTCGACCGTAGCGCCCATGGGCAGCTACCGCTTGGCCCTGCAAGGCGGCGCAGTACCAACGCTGACGCTGCAAACCCTCGAAGGCAGCCTGCAACTGAGCGGCAGCGGCCAATGGATTGGCCAACGGCTGCGCTTTAGCGGCGAGGCCAGCGCCGCGCCCGAGCGCCAAGCCGCGCTGGCCAACTTGCTCAACATCATCGGACGGCGCAGCGGCGCCCGCTCCCTCATCACCCTGGGTTAACCGTATGTCTCGTCTGTCTCATCTGCCTGCTTTAACCAAGCACGCTGTTTACACTGCTATTCAAACCATAGCTGCTAGCGCTTTACTGGTAAGCGCTGGAGGCACAATTCATGCCAAAACCGGCAAAGCCGCCAGCGCCACGCCCAACGCCGCCAGCGTGCGCGCCGGCGAGCCGGTGACGCTGAACTTTGTCAACGCCGACATAGAGGCCGTGGCCCGCACCATGGCCACCATCACCGGGCGCAACGTGGTGGTCGATCCGCGCGTCAAAGGCCAGATCAATCTGGTGGCCGAGCGCCCGGTCAGTCCACACGACGCCTTCCAGCAATTTTTGGCAGCGCTGCGCTTGCAAGGCTTCACGGTGGTCGATGCCGCCGGTCTGTACAAAGTGGTGCCCGAGGCCGATGCCAAGCTGCAAGGCGGCAGCGTCAGTGTCGCCAACCCCGGCAAATTCGGCAGCAGCGGCCCAGCGGGCGGGCAAATCGTCACGCAAATTTTTAAGCTGAACTACGAAACTGCGGGCAATTTGGTGCCGGTGCTGCGCCCGCTCATCAGCCCCAACAACACCATCAACATCAACCCCGGCACCAACGCACTGGTGATCACGGATTACGCCGACAACCTGCAACGTCTGGGCAAAATCATTGCCGCCATGGACGTCTCCAGCGCCAGCGATGTCGAAATTATTCCGCTGCAACACGCCATTGCCACCGAGCTGGCGCCGCTGGTGGCGCGCCTGATTGACGGCGGCGGCGCCCCGGGCGCGGCCAGCAGCACACCGGGCCAGACCGACACCTCGTTTAAAACCACCTTGCTGGCCGAGCCGCGCAGCAACGCCCTCATCCTGCGCGCGGCCAACCCGGCGCGCGTGGCCCAAGTGCGCGCACTGGTGGCCAAGCTAGACCAAGCACCCACGCCCGGCAGTGCCAGCGCCAACGGCAACATCCACGTGGTGTATTTGAAAAACGCCGACGCCACCGCCTTGGCCACCACCTTGCGCGCCGCCATGGCCGCCAACGGCGCCGGTGCGGCAGCGGCCAGCAACCCAACGACCAACTTCAGCAACAACGCCAGCGCCAGCAATAACAGCAATGGCAGCAACAGCAGCGGGACAAGTTTTGGTGCAGGCATGGGCATGGGCTCCAGCGCTGGCAGTAGCAATAGCAATAGCAACCAGCCGTCCACCGGCGGGCAAATTCAGGCCGACCCGGCGACCAACTCGCTGATCATCACCGCGCCCGAGCCGCAATACCGCCAGCTGCGCGCCGTCATCGACCAACTCGATGGCCGCCGCGCCCAAGTGCTGGTCGAGAGCCTGATTGCCGAGGTCAACGTCGAAAAAACGGCCCAGTTCGGCATCCAATGGCAAAGCCTGCTGGGGCAAAACAACAACGTCATTGGCATCATTGGCAACAACACCAGCGTCGGCAGCGCCAATATTTTTAAGCTGGCCCAAAGCCTGAAAGCCAAGGACGGAAAAACCATGCCATCAACTGGCTTGAACGCCGGCTTGGCCATCAAACACAACGGCGACTACGTGCTGGGCGCACTGGCCAATTTGCTGCAAAACTCGGGCGACGGCAACGTGCTGTCCACGCCCAATTTGCTGACGCTGGACAACGAAGAGGCCAAAATTTTGATTGGCGAAAACGTCCCCTTCCCCACCGGCTCTTACGCCAACACCGGCGGCAGCACCAACAGCGTCAACCCCTTCACCACCGTCGAGCGCAAAGACGTCGGCCTGACGCTGCG
>JAGNSH010000219.1 GCA_017988165.1 Giesbergeria sp.
CACTTGGGTGACGAGAGCATCTCGCTGATTGGCACCGACCCGAAAAAGTACCCACAGTACGCCTTCAAGGAAGTGGCCAAGCTGACCGGTCCCGGCGGCGGTGCGCTGTTTATCAAGAGCCACCCCAAGTCCAACCACCTGTATTCGGACACGCCTTTGAACCCCGATCCCAAGCTGTCGCAGTCGGTGGTGGTGTTTGACATCCGCAATTTGGACAAGGGCTACGTCACGCTGCCTATCGCTGAGTGGGCCGGTCTGGCCGACGACGGCGGTGCCAAGCGCGTAGTGCAGCCTGAATTCAATAAGGCGGGCGACGAGGTCTGGTTTGCCGTGTGGTCGGCCAAAGACAAGCAGTCGGCGCTGGTGGTGATTGACGACAAGACGCTCAAGCTGAAACACGTCATCAAAGACCCGCGCATCATCACGCCGACCGGTCACTTCAACGTCAACAACACCCAGCACGACGTGTATTGATTGCTAGATAGTCGCTAAACAAAAAACCACCGCACCTGCATTGCAGGGCGGTGGTTTTTTTATGGGGCACTAAAAAAGAGGCAGCGGGTTTATTTGGTGCCAAAAATCCGGTCGCCGGCATCGCCTAGGCCGGGCAGGATGTAGCCGTGCGCGTCGAGGCCGCGGTCAATGGCGGCGGTGTAGATTGGTACGTCCGGGTGGGCGCTGTGGAAGGTTTCAATGCCTTCGGGCGTGGCCAGCAGGCAGACAAATTTGATCGATTTGGGGTTGGTTTGCTTGAGTCGCGCCACGGCGGCTGCAGCCGAGTTGCCGGTCGCCAGCATCGGGTCAACGACGATGATGTCGCGCTCGTGCATCTCGGACGGCATCTTGAAGTAGTACTCGACCGGCTGCAGTGTCTCGGGGTCGCGGTACAGGCCAATGTGGCCGACGCGCGCGCCGGGAATCACGTTCAGCATGCCGTCCAAAAAGCCATTGCCAGCGCGCAAGATGGACACCAGTACCTGCTTTTTGCCGTCGATGACGTGGCCGGTGGTGGTTTCCATCGGGGTTTCGATTTCTATCGCTTGCAACGGCATATCGCGCGTGACTTCGTAGGCCATCAGCGTGCTCAGCTCGCCCAGCAGGCGGCGAAAGCTGTTGGTGCTGGCGTCTTTGCAGCGCATCAAGGTCAGTTTGTGCTGGACCAGCGGGTGGGTAATGACGTGGACGTTGCGCATAGGGGGCGTCAGGGTGGTGTGAGAAAAAAGAGAGGGTACGCGGATTAGTCGGCCAGAAAACGGGCGTAGCGCGCTAAATCAACGTTGCCACCGCTAATGATGATGCCCACGCGCGCGCCGCGAATGTCTACGCCGCCATCGCGCGCGCCGGCAGCGGCCAGCGCGCCAGTTGGCTCGACCACGCATTTCATGCGCTCGGCAAAAAAGCGCAGCGACTGCATTAGCTGCAAATCGCTGACGGTGACAATTTTTTGTCCCGGCTGGTTGACGATGTTGAACACCCATGGCCCCAAGCTTTGCGCCTGCGCGCCGTCGGCAATGGTGCGCGGCAGGGCAATGCGCACAATGCTGCCGCTTTGCAGCGATTGCTGGGCGTCGTTGGCGGTTTCTGGCTCGACACCGATGACGATGCAGTTGGGTGCCAGCGCCTGCGCCGCCAGCAAGCTGCCCGCCAGCAGTCCACCACCACCGACGGCGACAAACAAATAATCCAGTCGGGGCACTTCTTCAAACAACTCCAGCGCCACCGTGCCTTGGCCGGCGATAACGTGTGGGTGCTCGGACGGCGGCACCAGCGTCATGCCGCGCTCTTGGGCAATGCGCTGGCTGATGGCTTCGCGGTCTTCGGTGTGGCGGTTGTAGGTGACCACTTGCGCACCGTATTCGCGCGTGGCGGCCATTTTGGCGGCCAGCGCATCTTCGGGCATGACAATCAGCGCCGGAATGTCGAGCAGGCGCGCTGCCAGCGCAATGGCTTGGGCGTGGTTGCCGGCGGAGAACGCCAGCACGCCGCGCTTGCGCTGCTCGCCCGTGAACTGCTCTAGCGTGTTGAACGCGCCGCGCACTTTGAAGGAGCCGGTGCGCTGAAAATTTTCGCATTTGAAGAACAACTGCGCGCCCGTGCGCTTGTTGGCCGTGGCGGAGCTGAGCACTGGCGTGCGGTGCGTCAGGCCTTTAATGCGGGCGCTAGCAGCCACCACATCTTGGGCGGTGGGCGGGGTCAGGGTGGGCAAGGTCATGGCTGCATCATAAACGGTTGAATATGGCTGGATTAAGAGCCAAAATGGCCTATAGCCCTTTAAATACGTGCGCTAGTAGCTATTAATTTTGATGGTTTTGATTAGCGTTTGCTGCCGCCAAAGATGCTGCCGAGCACGCCGCGCAAAATTTGCCGCCCTAGCGTGGTGCCCATCGTGCGCACGGTGGACTTGGCCATGGTTTGCACCAAGCCATCGCGCTGGCCGCCGCGCGGGCCGGTGCTGCCAAACAGCACGTCATTGAGGCCGCCCAACAGGCCGCCGTTGTCGGCTGCGGCTGGCGCGCCCTTGCCGTTGGCTGGCTGCAGGTTGGCGGTGCGCGCTTGCAAAATTTCATAGGCCGATTCGCGGTCGATGGCTTTTTCATAGATGCCGGCGACCAGCGAGTTTTGCAGCAGCGCTTGGCGCTGCGGCACCGTAATCGGGCCAATTTGGCTGCCCGGTGGCAGTACAAACACGCGCTCGGTGACGCTGGGGCGGCCTTTGGCGTCCAAAAAGCTGACCAGCGCCTCGCCCACGGCCAGCTCGGTGATGGCGCGTTCGATGTCCAAACCGGGGTTTTGCCGCATGGTGGTGGCAGTCGCCTTGACGGCTTTTTGGTCGCGCGGCGTAAACGCCCGCAGCGCGTGCTGCACCCGGTTGCCCAGCTGCGCCAACACGCTATCGGGAATGTCCAGCGGGTTTTGCGTGACAAAGTACACGCCCACGCCCTTGGAGCGCACCAGCCGCACCACCAGCTCGATGCGCTCAATCAACACCTTGGGCGCGTCGTTGAATAAAAGGTGGGCTTCGTCAAAAAAGAACACCAGCTTGGGTTTTTCGGGGTCGCCAATCTCGGGCAGTTGCTCAAACAGCTCGGACAGCAGCCACAGCAAAAAAGTGGCGTACAGGCGCGGCGAGTTCATCAGTTTGTCGGCGGCCAAGATGTTGACCATGCCGTGGCCGTTGCCGTCGGTTTGCATCAGGTCTTCGATGTTGAGCATCGGCTCGCCAAAGAACTGCTCGCCGCCTTGGGTTTGGATTTGCATCAGCGCGCGCTGGATGGCACC
>JAGNSH010000062.1 GCA_017988165.1 Giesbergeria sp.
GATCGTGGGCACCGTGGCCAGCGCCGTCATCGTCAAACGCAAAATGAACGAGAAGCCTGCGCCGCCTCCGGGCAGCAAAAACATGTCGTAAACCGATTTTTCACGGCGCCAGCCCCGCGCACAGCCCTTGCTGCGGTGCGCGGCCCCAGTTTTCTAGCCACCCCCACACTTGCTGCACACCATCGTGCGCCCCCTGTCCGCCCGGCCCTGCGGGACGCTGTAGGCCGTGGTCAGCACCCGCCAGTGGGCGCGGGCAATACGGCGCCACGCGACTGGCAGCACGCAGCGTAAAACGGCCATAGGCGCTGGCCGGCACCAGTGC
Organism: Giesbergeria sp.; assembly: GCA_017988165.1. Lineage (GTDB taxonomy): Bacteria > Pseudomonadota > Gammaproteobacteria > Burkholderiales > Burkholderiaceae_C > Simplicispira. The sequence goes on from JAGNSH010000062.1 coordinate 323, forward strand.
ATCAGCCTCACCCCACACCTGTAACAACGGCCACGGCCCTGCCAGCAAAGGCGCTTGCAGCGGCCAGTGCCACAGGTCGCGCCAATAGCGCAGGCTGCGCCCTTGCTGCACGGCGCTGTCTGCCGCGCTAGCGGGCCAAGCGTCCGCCCGCACCACCTGCGCCGCCTGCGCCGCCCCCAACGCCTGCCATTGCGCCACTGCGGCTGCGCCCAGCCGCTGCGCTTGCAGCGTGCCCGCTTCCAGCGGGTCAAGCCCGCTGGCACCGATAAGCACCATGCCGGCCAGCGCCGCCACTTCGGGCGCCAGCGCGGGCAGCAGCTCGGCGCCTTCGGAGATGCCGATCAGTAGCTGCGGCAACTGCGCCAGCGACCCACCCGCGCGCTGCGCTGCAGCCGCGCGCAAGGCGGCGCGGGCGTGGTCGCGCCAAGTGCTCAGGGCATCGGTGCGGACAAACTCGCCAGAGCAGTCGCCGGGCGCGCTGCGGCTGTAGGGGTCGACACCGGGTTTGTGCAGCACCAGCACTTGGGCGTGCAGCAGGCCGGCAAAGTAGCGCTCGGCCCACGGCCCCATGCCAGCGCAGCCAGAGCCGGGAATGACGATGACGCGGTAACGCGCCGGTGCCACGCGCTCGCTGCGGTACAGCGCTTGCAACGGCTGGCCGTGCGCACCGGGCAAGCGCTGCACGCGAAACTCACTGCCGACAGCACCCATAGCGCCAACACTGCCAACACCGCCCACACCGCCCACACCCCTATCGACCGCGCAGCCAGCCAAGCCAACGCCCAGCACGGCCCAAACGGCCCAAACGGCCCAAACTGCCCAAGCCGGCGCGCGCAACAAAAAGGCCAGCACATGGCTGGCCGGTGGCGAAGGGCGCGACTGCTGCACGGTCTCAGCGCAGGATCAGCACCTGATCGGGCTGCTGCTGCGCGGGCGGATAGTGCGGCTGGCCGCCTTGCTGCATCGGCATCGGCATATGCTGCTGGCGCACGCCGCGTGCCAAACCGGGGTCAGAGTAGCCCAGCTGATCGGTGAGCTGCTCGTAGACGCTGTGCGCCAAGCTTTGCGAGGTTTCGCGCATCACCTTGGCCCGGTTGGGCGGTGCAATGTCGCCCCGGTTGGACAAAATTTTGGTGTCGTTGCCAGCGCCTTGGGCTGAAAACGCCGCCTTGATTTCATAGCTGCGGGTGTTGATCAGCGAAAAGTCGGCCAGCAAATTCAGGCCGTATTGCCGCGTGGCGCTGGTGGTGCCTTGCAGCGGCGACAGCGCGTCGCTGAAGTCGATGCTGGAGACGACGCCAAACAGCACGTAGTCGGCGCCGTTGAATTCGCCCTTTTTGATGCGCGCAATGATGTCGCCCACCTGCGGCTGGTGCCTGGGCGCAGCCATCTTGCCGCCTTGGACCTGGTTGAGCACCTGCTCGGCCTTGCTCGCTTGCGGCGCGCCGGCGTCAAAACCCTTGCCTTGCACCAGACGAAACGCCGTGCCGCGCAGCAACGCGCCCTTGATGTCGTTGGTGTAGGCGCCCAGCTCGCGCTGCTCGATGTAGCTGTAGCGGCCTGAGACGTAGGTGCCGCTGGCCTGCTCAGACGCCTGCATCGACTGGCTGCCCGAGTAGCCACCCGAGCCGCCATACATACCGTGGCTGTGCGAGCCGCTGGCGCTGGCATTGGCGCTCATTTGCGCGCTGCGCTGGTAGGTGCCGGCTTCAAAATACTCCGACACCTGCTGTGCGTAGGCCAAGTCGGTGACGGCGATTTTGGGGGCGTTTTGCGCCCAAGCGGCACCGCCGCTGGCCAGCGCGGCAGCGCTGGCCAAAGCGGCGCTAACAAAAATTCTGCGTTGCATCAACAGCATGGAGGACCTCTTTAGCGTGCGCTGGTTTTGCGGATTTCTTTTTCGTCCTGCCATTCGATGGTGCCCTCTTCGACATCAAACAGCTTGAGCGTAAATTTGTAGTACACGTCTTTGGTCGCAGCGCTTTGCTTGACGATGCTGGTCAGCTCGCCTTCCATGCTGTAGCGCGCGGCGGTCATGTTGCCGACTTTGGCGGTGCTGTTTTGCTTGTACAGGCCGCTTTGGTTTTGCCGCTGCAACTCGTCCACGCCGGCCTGCATTTCTTTGATGGAGCGCACAAAGCGCACCTTGCCCGACTTGACCAGCGCGGTTTGGATGGAGTTCATGACGTTGGTGGTGTCGATGTACTCGCTGGTTTTGTTTTTGACGGTCGAAATCGTCACCGTGGGCCGGCCCTGAAAGATGCCGGTTTCCAGCAGACTGCCGGTCATTTTTTCGGCAATCAACTGCAGGTCGGACGAGCCAAACTCGTTGGTCACCAATTCGACCGCTTTGGCGTCGCCGTAGTTGACTTGGCGGTCAAAGCGCACCACCGGGGACGAAAGGTTTTGGCAGCCGGCCAGGGTCAGCGTGCCAGCCATCAAGGCCGCGAGAAGCGCATAGCGCGAAAGTGTTTGCATGGTGTTGGTTCTCTGGCGCGTTCAGCGCGTTTCTACGTTCATTTCAAGGCGCAAGTCCGTGGCTGCGCCGGTGGGTGCTACGCTTTTGATGGTTTGCTGGCCCAAGCCGCGCACGGTGAGCTGCTTCCACGACTCGCCATCGCCGACTTGGTTGCCCACGCTGTCGAGCCATTTGAAGCGATAAAACACCGTGCGGTCGCTGCGCCCTTGGCTGGCCAAGTCGGCCTGCACGATGAGGATGTCGTTCTTGCGCACGATGCGCATCTCGCGCACGGCAATGCCTTCGGCGTCGCCGCGCAAGTCGATTTTGTTGGCAACGGCCAGCGGCGTAGCCCGGTCGTGCTGCTGCGCGTGGGCGCTGGCGGCCAAGGCCAGCACCGCCATGCAGGCGCTGGCCACAAGGTGGCGAGGGGTCATAAAAAGCTCCTGATTCAAGAAAAACACACAAGACTTAAAGGCTCAACGACTAAAAGGCTCAAAGCCTCACTGCGCGGCGCTGGGCGCGGGTGCCTTGTCCACGGCCCGCTGGGGCGCACGCGCAGAGCGGCGTGGGCGCGGTTTTTTGGCGACTGGCTCGGCGGCGGCGGGCGCTGGCTCGGCTACGGCCCGTGGCGCTGTCGCGGCCAGTTGGCCAATCACCGCCACATCGCCTTGCAGCACGCGGCTGTGGTACAGGCGCAGTGGCACCACGGCGTATTGGCCTTCAATTTTTACGCTCTGCTCCAGCTCGCCGCCGTTGATGCGGATGCGGTGCTCGCCCGGTGGCAAGTAGCCACGCGCCACGTAGACGCGGCCCGGCAGCATCCGCCACATCCGGTCGTCGGCCTGCTCGGTCGCCGCCGAGGCCGCAGCACCGACGACGCCCAAAATGCCGCCAATCATGCCGCCGCTTTTTTGCAATTGGTCTTGCAACACGCCTTTGGTGACGGCGCGGGTAAAGCCGCGCAGCATCATGGCGGGCATCTCGTCCTTGAGCGCGCGGCGGGCCATGACGTTCAAATCGACCACTTTTTCTAGCTTCAGGTCGTAGCCAGCCGCTGACAACTGGCCCAGCAGCGGGTCGGTCGATGGCTGAATCACCGGATAAGACAGGCTGGCAGTGCCGATGCCGGAGCCCAAAGGAATGGGCAGCGTAAACGCTTGGGGCTTGCGCGCCGGGGCGTCGCCGGCTTCAACGATAAACAGCACGTCGGTCATGCGCTGGCGTTTTTTCCAAGTAAAGCTGGTGCGGCTGTCGAGTCCGCGCAGCCCTTCTTCGAGTACGCCGGTTTCGGGCTTGAGCTCAATGGCTTTGCGGTAGCCCGGGGCGGCCATGCCGGGCTCGTTCATGGCTTCGTACAAAAAGCCAGCCAAGTAGTGACTCAGGGCGTTTTGGTAGCCGTTTTTCAGCGCCAGCACTTCGGGGTCGTTGAGCGTTTCTACCGGGTAGCCGTCAAGCTCTTTGCTGCCCGAGGTGGCACCTTTGGTCTTGGCTTCTTCTTCGGCGGCCAAGGTTTCTTTGGCGCGGAACTCGGCAATCACCGCTTCGCGCTCGTGCGTGCGCTTGATGTCGACGCGGGCGTTGTCCAAGTCGCCCAAGGCCACGCGGTTGAGCGCCAAGCGCGTCGTCAGCCAGACTTTTTCGTAGTCTTGGCCTTCGTAGTCTTTCAGGCGCTCGCTGATCAGCGCCGCGCCCACGGTGCCCATCAGCTTGCTGGGGTTGGTGGCGGCGGTGGCTTCCCAGTTTTTGACTTGGTTGTCGGCCAGCATGAAGGCGTGGTTGCTGTCCTCGTAGCGCTTATCTAGGCGCAGCAGCTCGCCGCGCTCTAGGTTGTAGAGCAGCGCAGCGCGTTCATCGTCGCTGGTGGCCGAGGCCTCTAGCCGCGCCAGCGAAGCAGCCACACCGCCGCTCTGCCCAGCAGACTGCATATCGGTGGCCAGCTTGTCGTGGCTTTGCATGCTGGCGCACCCCGTCAGGGCAATGGCAAGCGCCAGCGCGCCCGTGATACGCAGGCGGGGCAGTGACCGGTAATTCATGGATATCCTTGTGTGTCGTGAATGTGTCGTGAATGGAAAAAGGCGCCGCCGCTAGAGCGCCGCCAGCCCACAGCGCACCCCCTCCCTGTGGCACGCAGCAGACCCGGCAGCATCATTTGTCTTTGGCTTGACTAGCTGCTTTTATAAAAGCCAGCTGGGAAATGTAGCAAAGCCCCACCCCATTGGGGGTGATAAATGGCTGGGCCAGCGCGCTTGTGTCTCTCAGTCGCCACAGCCGTTGGCAGCGGCCAACGGCAATTTTTGGTACAGCCACACCACCCGCCCGCCGGGCAGGCGCAGTTTGGCCTGTGGCGGTGTGTCCGGCAACGCAAACTCTAGGCTGACCAGCCACGCGCCGGGGGCCAGTTCGGCCTGCGCTTTGGCGCCGGCGCGGGCCATGCTTTCGGGGCGCTGGAATAAATACACCAGCTGATAAGCGCTCCAGTCGGCGCGCCACATATCGCCCTGACGCACCCGCGCCCACGGGCAGCGCAGCGCGCACAGCAGGCGCAGCGGCCAGCTCCATTCGACGCCCTCGATGCGCGCTTGCGGATAGGCGCGGCGCAGCGCCCGCAAGCCGTCGCCCATGCCGCAGCCGGCGTCCAAAATGCGGCTTTTGGCGGGCAGCGGCGCGCGCCCGGCCAGCGCGTCCAGCGCTTGGCGCGGGGTGGGAAACACCGGCGCATCGCGCCAGGCGTTGATCGGATAGACCAGCAGCAGCAAGGCCAGCGGCGCCAACCACGCCCACGCGGGCAACGCCGCCGCACCGGTCAACACCAGCGACAGCGGAAAGCCCAGCGCTATTGCACTGCGCCGCCACCAAGTGCGCGCCCACAAGCTGGCGGCTACGCCAACGCTGCACGCCAACAGCACGGCCCACAAGGGCGCCAGCGACGGCGCCGAGCGCTGCAGCCCAACAAACACCAGCCACGCCCCAGCCCAAGCCAGCAGCGCCGGCAGCGGCCAAGGCAAGCAAGCAGCCCAGCGCGCCACGGCATTACTCCCGGCGCAGGCGGTCGATCAGGCCGTTGAGGGCGTCGAGCGAGCCAAATTGGATGGCCAACTCGCCCATGTCTTCCATGCGGCCAGCGCGCTTGACGCGCTTTTTTACGCGCACTTCGACCTGCGCCATCAGCAAGTCGGACAGTTCTTCTTCGACCCGCTGGATGTCGCGCGACTTGGTTTTGGGCGGTTTTTGCGGCAGCAGATTAAAGTCGGCACCGATTTTTTTGACCAGCGCCTCGGCCTCGCGCACCGAGAGTTTTTTGGCGGCAATTTGGTTGCCAGCGGTAATTTGCGCCGCGCGCTCTAGCGTCAGCAAGGCGCGTGCGTGGCCCATGTCGATATCGCCCGCCATCAGCATGGTTTGCACCGGCTCGGCCAAGTTCAGTAGGCGCAGCAGGTTGCTGGCGGCACTGCGCGAGCGGCCCACGGCCTGCGCCGCCTGCTCGTGCGTCAGGCCAAACTCTTGCACCAGCCGCGACAGGCCCTGCGCTTCTTCCAGCGGGTTCAAGTCTTCGCGCTGCATGTTCTCGATCAGCGCCATGGCGGCAGCGGCCGCGTCGGCCACGTCGCGCACCAGCACCGGCACCTCACTCAAACCGGCCAGTTTGGCGGCGCGAAAACGCCGCTCGCCGGCAATGATTTCGTACCGACCGGCGTGCTCACCATCGGCCAAACGGCGCACCAAAATCGGCTGCATGATGCCCTGCGCCTTGATGCTCTCGGCCAGCTCGTACAGCGCGCCCTCGTCCATGTGGGTGCGCGGCTGGTAGCGGCCCGGCACCAAATCGCTCAAGGCCAGCGTGTGCGGCAGGCCGTCGCCCGGCAACGGCGCGGCCGTGTGGTCGGCCACCTGTGGGCCCAGCAGCGCTTCGAGGCCACGGCCTAAGCCCTTGGATTTTTTGGTGACCATGTTGCTCTTCAATCTTTCAAATCTTTAATTAACGACTGCAGCCAAACCTGGCCTTGGGGCCAGTCGCCCAAGCCCGAGTCGGCATTCAAATGGCCAGCGGCACCGGCATCAACGCAGCGCGCGCCCCAATCTTGGGCCATCTGCTGCGCCTGCTCAAAGCGGCAAAACGGGTCGTTGCGGCTGGCCACCAGCAGCGCCGGAAACGCCAGCGGCTGGCGCACCAGCGGCGCCCAGCCATGCAGCGGCAGGTGTAAATCTTCACGGTCGATATCGCCCGGCGCCACCAACAGCGCCGCGCGCACCCGGTGGGCGTGGGGCGAGTGCGCCGCCCACCATGCCGCCAACACGCAGCCCAAGCTGTGCGCCACCAGCACCACCGGCGCGGGGCTGTCCACCACCACCTCTTGCAGGCGCGCTGTCCAGTCGCCGCGCAGGGGCCGACGCCAGTCGTGCTGCTCTACGCGCTGGTAGCCGTACAACGCCTCCCAGCGGCTTTGCCAGTGCTGCGGGCCAGAGTTTTGCCAGCCGGGCAAAGTCAAAATAGAGCAAGAAGGCATGGCGATTGAGCGGGCGATTGAGCGGCAGATTAAACTATTGTTTTGATAGCTACTAGCGCAGAGCCATCAAGCGCTTGCGGCCTTTTTGGCTGATTTTTTAGCCTTATTGGCTTTGTTGGCTTTTTCATCCATCGACTGCACGCGCTCGACCATTTCTTGCGCAAAAGCGATAAAGGCTTGGCTGCCTTTGGCCGAGGGGTCAAACACCACCCCCGGCAGGCCATAGCTGGGCGCTTCGGCCAAACGCACGTTGCGCGGAATCACGGTGTTAAACACCTTGTCGCCAAAATGGCTCTTGAGCTGTTCGCTGACCTGTTGTTGCAGCGTGGTGCGCGGGTCAAACATCACGCGCAGCAGGCCGATGATTTGCAGGTCGGGGTTCAAATTGGCGTGAACTTGTTTGATGGTGTGTACCAAGTCGGTCACGCCCTCCAAGGCAAAATATTCGCACTGCATTGGCACCACCACGCCATGCGCGGCGCACAGGCCGTTGAGCGTCAACATCGACAGCGACGGCGGGCAGTCAATCAACACAAAGTCGTAATCGGCATCAACCTCAGCCAGCGCATTTTTCAGGCGCATTTCGCGCTGGGGCAGTTGCACCAACTCAATCTCGGCCCCGGCCAATTCGCGGTTGGCGCCGACGACTTGGTAGCCGCACTTTTCGGCCAGCACCGCCGCTTGGCGCAGCGGCACGCCATCGACCAGCACCTCGTACACCGACACCGCCAAACTGCGCTTGTCCACACCCGAGCCCATGGTGGCGTTGCCCTGCGGGTCCAAATCGACCATCAGCACCCGCTGGCCAATTTTGGCCAAGCCAGCGGCCAGATTCACCGTGGTGGTGGTTTTGCCGACGCCACCTTTTTGGTTGGCAACACAGAATATTTTGGCCATGGAATAGGATAAGTTGTTTGCAATCAAAACCGCTGCGCTGCACTAGCGCACACACGCTGGCGAGTTTACGCCACGGTCTCTGAAATCGCTGCCGACGGCGGCTGCGGGCGCAGCCAAACAATGCAGCGCTCGGCATCCAACCCCGGCACGGTCAATGGTTCCACGTGAAACACTTGCACCTCGGCGGGCAGGGAGGCGATTTCGTCCGCCGGGTGCTTACCCTTCATCGCCAGCCACACTGCATTGAACCCCAGCGCCGCGCGCGACCAAGCGGTGAAGTCGGCCAGCGCGGCAAAGGCGCGGCAGCTGACCACATCAAACGGCCCAGCCAAAGACTCGACCCGGGCGTGGATGCCGTGCAGGTTGCGCAGCTGCAGCGTCACCGCCGCTTGTTGAACAAAGGCCGCTTTTTTGGCCACCGTATCGACACAGCTCACGTCCAGCTGCGGGCAGCAAATGGCAAACACCACGCCGGGCAGGCCGCCGCCCGAGCCGACATCCAGCAGGCGCAGCGAAGCCGACTGGCATGGACTTATATCGCCTTGCACCAGCGTCGCCAAATGCCGCCGCAGCGGCGCTACCGCGGCCAAACTGTCAAGCAGGTGGTGCGTCATCATTTCTGCCGGCTCGCGCACCGAGGTCAGGTTGTAAACCTTGTTCCACTTTTGCAGCAGGGCAATAAAGTCCAGCAACTGGGCAATTTGCGCCTCGCTCAAATCCAGCGCCAATGCCTGTGCGCCGCTGCGCAGCGTGTGCTCCAGTGCGGCGCTCATGGTGCATCTCCCAAGTTAGATGCCGATGCCGATGCCACTGCCGATGCCGACGGTACTGGAGCCGCAGCAAAACCCTTAAAGCCCGCCCGCTTCAAATGCACCAGCAGCAGCGAAATGGCCGCTGGCGTAATGCCGGTAATGCGCGAGGCCAGCCCCAGCGTCTCGGGCTTAAAGCGTGCCAAAGATTGGCGCGCTTCAATACTCAGCGCCGTCACCTGCATATAGTCCAACTCGGGCGGCAGGCGCAGGTTTTCATAATGCGCGGCGCGGCCTACCTCGTCTTTTTGGCGGTCGATGTAACCGGCGTAATTGGCGGCAATCTCCACCTGCTCGACCACCGAGTCGCTCAGGTCGCCCAGTGTTTCACGTGAAACAGCGGCGCTGGCGTGCTTGCCGCCTTGCATCGCCATCAGCGCGGCGTAGGTCACGCCGGGGCGGCGCAGCAGCTCAAACAGGTTGTATTCGTGCTCAATGGCCTTGCCCAGCACCGGCACAGCATCTTGCGCGGGCAGGTTGCGTGGGTTGACCCAAGTGGCTTTCAGGCGCTCGGTTTCGCGCGCCACCGCATCGCGCTTGCGGCTAAACACGTCCCAGCGCACATCGTCCACCAAGCCCATGTGGCGGCCTGCTTCGGTCAGGCGCATATCGGCGTTGTCCTCGCGCAGTTGCAGGCGGTATTCGGCGCGGCTGGTAAACATTCGGTAGGGCTCGGTCACGCCCTTGGTGATCAGGTCGTCCACCAGCACACCCAAATAAGCCTCGTCGCGGCGCGGCAGCCACGCGGGCAAGCCCTTGCATTGCAGCGCGGCATTGGCACCGGCAAACAAGCCTTGCGCCGCAGCTTCTTCGTAGCCGGTGGTGCCGTTGA
>JAGNSH010000220.1 GCA_017988165.1 Giesbergeria sp.
TTACGGCGCTTTAAGCCCGCTGTTGCACGTGGTGCCGCTGCAACTGCTGGCCTACCACACCGCAGTGGCGCGCGGCACCGATGTCGATAAACCGCGCAACTTGGCCAAGAGCGTGACGGTGGAGTGAGTTATTTAATCAAAAATCATAGCTGCTAGCGCAGGTATCTATTGGGATAGAGGCTGATTTGACTGTTGGGTTGCTTGGGCGGACTAACGTGTGGGCTGAACGGCAGGGTTTGCCGCGCACCGGATCAATCGGCCTTCATCACGAGCAAATCATTAATGAGCAACTCGATGTTCTTTTTGATAGAACCTTCGGTAGCGATGCGCACCCGAGTGGCACCCAAGGGCGAGTCGGAAAAACCAGCAGTAAACGGTGCGCGGATCAGCCGTGAGTACACCTCTTTGCCGGTTTTGGTATCGACGACGGTGTACTTGATGGACGACGTCACGGTCATGTCAATACCAAATGCAGGCTGTTCCAGCTGGTTCAGGTCGGCAGTTAGTCGGTATTTGCTGGCAGACAGTACACGTTCAAAAACACCAGCGTTTGCCAAAGAGTCCTCCAGCGCGCTGCGGAAGGCTTCGCTGGACACCTGTGCTATCCACAGTGGATTGGTTTCTTTGCCGCCTGTCACGTCTGCCACGGCGATGGCATTTTTCAAAGCAGCGGGCGCTGTGTGTTGGGTGCTGTAAACGCTCATGTTGCTGACCGCTGCCGGCGTGGCGCAGCCTGCCAGCAAGGCCAGCAATAGCGTGCTGGCTATCAGGTGAGGGATTTTGTTCATCATGCTGCGCACTTCTTGCTGGTCGCCGTCGATTCAATCGCGTCGTATTCGCCCTTCAGGCGTGAAAGCTCCGCTTCTTGCTGCTTGGTACCGCCCAGTGCGAAGAGCGCAGGCCAAAAAAGGATCATGCCGATGCCAGCGATTGCCTTGTCGTTGCTGGCGGCCTCATTCAATTGCCCTGTGAGCTGATTGACGCGGCCGCTGATGCGCATGGACTCTGAGCGCAGTTGTTCGCAGTCGTAGTTGGCGTACTGCATGGGTGATGCATAGGTGGATGCAACATCTTTGCCGGCCGTAGCGCAGGCGGTCAGCATGCCGCTGGCGACCAGAACGGCGATGGATTTACTGAAGGGAACCATATGAACTCCAGAAGGGAAAAACAGGGGGCCGCCTTGGCTTGAAACTGCGGTTGTTATTTTTTTGTTCAATTGCTTATGCAACAAATGATTGAATGAATAGTACAACAAACAGTTCAATACAAATTGAACCAAAATTTAACGTTCCGGCATGGATCAAAAGTTGGAATTTGCCGAGCGTTTGCGCACTGCCATGCTGGCTGCGGGTTTGGAGGCGCGTCCCGGTGTGTTGCTGAATTTGTTCAACACGCACTATTGGGGTCGGTCAGTGACGTTTCAGGCGGTGTCGCGCTGGCTGCGCGGTGAGGCGATTCCCGGTCAAGACAAGCTCATCACGCTGGCCGAGGTGCTCCGAATTGAGCCTGAGGTATTGCGCTTTGGCGATGCAGTGCGCCAGTCGGTGCAAGCCAAGCGCCAGCGCTGGGACGAGGGCGTGGGCTATCTGGAGCGCGAAACCTTCGACGCTTTTTTGCAACTGCCCGCGCCCCAACGCAAGCTCATCCGCGAAGTCATCCTGACCTTCGCCAAAGTGCATGGCACCGAGGCTGCGCCGCAGGATGCCGCGGCCCGAAATCCCCGTCCCGATTAATCAAAAACAATAGCTGCCAGCGCTTGCTGCATAAGCGCTAGAGGCTGATTTGGCATATAAAATATTGGCCTATGGGCCTCAGCCCCGCGCCGCACTGTGGGCGCGCAGCCAAGTGGCAAAGTCGGCCTCGCAGAGGTCGCCAGCGGCCACGGCCAGCATGGTGAGCACGCACGATGCGTCGTCGGCGCACAGCACTTGGCCATTGAGGCGCAAAAACAGCTCTGCCGCCACAAAACCGGTGCGCTTGTTGCCGTCGATGAACGGGTGGTTGCGCGAAATGCCGTAGCCATACGCCGCCGCCAGCGCCGCCGCGTCGGGCGGCGGCTCGCCATAGGCCTGCAGTTGCAGCGGCTTGCCCAGCGCCGAATCGAGCAATCCGGCATCGCGTACACCTGCGCCGCCGCCGTGCTCGGCCAGTTGCATGTCGTGGACGGCCAAGATGACGGCGCGGTCTAGCCAGACCCATTCGCGGGTCATTGGGCCAGCTCGTGCAAAACGGCGCGGCGCTCTTTCATGATGGCGCGCGCCACGCGCATCTGCGCTTCAAATTCGGGGTTGTGCGTGGTGATGCGCAGGCCGTCGGGGGTTTCGGTGACGTACAGCTCGTCGCCTTTTTCCAGCTGCAAGCGCGCCAGCAGCTCTTTCGGGAAGATGGCGCCAACCGAGTTGCCAACTTGGGTGAGTTTGAGGGTGTGCATGGAATACCTTTAAGTAATTACGTTAGTAATACTAAAACTTTATTTCTGGTGGAACAAGGATGTTTTGCTGTCCATCCCCTATTTACAGCCAAATCAGCCTCTAGCCCTTTGCTGGCGGGCGCTAGCAGCTATTGATTTGGCATCAAATCAAGCCGCTCGCCCTCACTGGCGGGCAAAAAATATCCCCGTCATTACCAGCCCGGTCGCCACGATGCCCCAGCGCAGCCACTGCGCCGGAATGCGCCGCGCCACGCGCGCGCCGATGTAGCCGCCGGCGGTGGCGGCCAGCATCATCAAGAGGGCGTAGCGCCAGTTGACGACGCCGCCCACGGCGTAGACGGCGACGGCAATGGCCGTCAGCAAGGTGCTGACCAAATTTTTCAGGCCGTTCATGGCGTTGAGCTGGGTTTGGCCCAGCAGGCCAAACAGCGCCAGCAGCAAGATGCCCAGGCCGCCGTTGAAGTAGCCGCCGTACACCGCCACGGCCAGCACGCCGATGGTGGCTTTGGCCGTCGAAGGTTTGCCGCCGGCCAGCAAGCGGCGCAGTTGCGGGCCAAAGGCAAACAGCACGGTGGCGGCCAGCAGCAGCCAGAATTAACGTGGGTGTCCTTTAAGCGACTCAGGCGCAAAGCAAAGGCCGTTTGAGCGAAGAACAAGAGGCCGCCCACCTGAGCGCTATGCGCCGCTTACCGGTATCGCTGCAAGCGGTGCTGGCGCTGGAGCCACAAATCATCGGTTGGTCTGAAGACTTTGCCCGCATGGAAAACGCGCTGTTTTTGGGCCGTGGCCTGCACTACCCGGTGGCGATGGAAGGCGCGCTCA
>JAGNSH010000063.1 GCA_017988165.1 Giesbergeria sp.
GCCCGCTGCCTTGGCGCACTGCCATCGCTGAATTAGAAGTGCCAAAGTCAATGCCAAGGGTGGCGTCACGCAAACGGGTCATAGATCAAGGGGTGGCCGCGCAATGCGCCGGGCCAAAGGATGGTCGGGCGGCATTGTCGCACCGCCCCCAGCGCCGGCTGGCTACGGGGTTTTGGCCGCCGGGTCAGGGGCGCTGTCCAAGCGCCGCAGCACGCCATGGCACAGCGTGGCAATGCCGCTCAGGGCGCGGCACCACTGGGGCACACTACCGCAGCCGTTACCGCCATTGCGGCCACATCAAAAATAAGAGCACTTAGCGCAGTCTCCACAAGCATTTGGCGGTGTTTTATACCGCAAAGGCTTTAGATATAAGCGCTACGTGCTTCTTTTTTAGGAGTTATCCATGCCACAGTCCCCCGCTCCGCTAGAGGTGACGCACGCCAGCGGCGTCAACACACTGCGCTTTAACCGCCCGGGCGCACTCAACACCATTGATGTGCCGATGGCGCAGGCGCTGATGCGCGCCGGCATGGAAGCCTTCTTTGCCAAACAAAGCGCCCAGTTTGAGGGCCGCTGAGTTTGTTCTTTTGTTCTTTTGTTCTTTTGTTCTTTTGTTCTTTTGTCTCTGCGCCCTGCTACAAGGACTTTCGCCATGACTTTTCCTGACATCTTCGTCATCGCCACCGCGCGCACCGCCATCGGCAGCTTTGGCGGCGCGCTCAAAGACGTGCCCAACACCCAGCTGGCCACCACCGCCGTCAAAGCCGCCATCGAGCGCTCAGGCTTGGCGCCCGACGCCATTGGCCATGTGGTGATGGGCAACGTCATCCCAACCGACACCAAAGACGCCTACCTGGCGCGCGTCGCCGCGATTGACGCCGGCTGCCCCATCGAGACGCCCGCCTTTAACGTCAACCGCCTGTGCGGCTCGGGCCTGCAAGCCATCATTTCGGCGGCGCAAGCGATTGGCTACGGCGACTGCGACATCGCCCTCGGCGGTGGCTCCGAGTCGATGAGCCGGGGGCCGTATTTCGACCAAGCCGCACGCTGGGGCGCGCGCATGGGCGACAGCAAAAGCATCGACTACATGCTGGGCATCCTGCACGACCCGTGGCAAAAAATGCACATGGGCATCACCGCAGAAAACGTCGCCGAGCGCTACCGCATTTCGCGCCAAATGCAAGACCAACTGGCGCTGCAAAGCCAGCAGCGCGCCGCCGCCGCCATTGCTGCCGGCCACTTCAAGGCGCAAATCGTGCCGGTCGACATCGCCACGCGCAAAGGCGTACTGCGCTTTGACACCGACGAACACGTGCGCGCCAGCACCACGCTAGAAGCGCTGGCCGCCATGCAGCCGGCGTTCAAAAAAGACGGCGGCAGCGTCACGGCGGGCAACGCCTCGGGCCTCAACGACGGCGCGGCGGCGGTGGTGCTGGCCTCGGCGGCGCGGGTGCAGGCGCTGAACCTGAAGCCGCTGGCGCGCTTGGTCGGCTACGCCCACGCCGGTGTCGAACCAGCCTACATGGGCATCGGCCCCGTGCCCGCCACGCAAAAAGTGCTGCAGCGCACCGGCCTGACGGTGCAAGACCTGGACGTCATCGAGTCCAACGAAGCCTTTGCCGCGCAGGCCTGCGCCGTCATCCAAGAGCTGGGGTTAGACCCGGCCAAGGTCAACCCCAACGGCTCGGGCATTTCGCTGGGTCACCCGGTTGGCGCAACCGGTGCCATCATCACCACTAAAGCCATTGCCGAGCTGCACCGCTCGAAAGGGCGCTATGCGCTGGTCACCATGTGCATTGGCGGCGGCCAAGGCATTGCCGCCATTTTTGAGCGGGTGTAAGCACGATTGCCTGAGGCGTTTTAAGTGTTTTAGGCCGCTAGCCCTTGTGCAGCAAGCGCTAGTAGCTCTATTTTTAATAGCAACAAAGCCATGCTGACCAACCACTTTCTGAGCGCCCAAGAACGCGCTGAACTGCAACTGTTCACCGACTCGCTGGAGCGCTTTTGCGACACCGAGATCGAGCCGCACTACCGAGACTGGGAAAAGGCCGGCCAGGTGCCGCGCACGCTGTTCGCCCGCATGGGCGCGCAGGGCTATTTGTGCGCCGACGTGCCCGAGCAGTACGGCGGCAGCGGTGCCAGCGTGGATTTTTCGTTTGCCGTCAGCGCCGCACTCTCGCGCCGGGGCTACGGCGGTTTGGTCGGCGGTCTGCAAGTACACAACGACGTCGTTCCGCCCTATCTGCTGCACTGCGCCAGCGAGGCGCAGCGCGCCCACTGGCTCCCCCGCATGGCGCGCGGCGAGGCGATTGCCGCCATCGGCATGACCGAGCCCGGCGCGGGCAGCGACCTCAAAGCCATCCGCACCACAGCGCGCCGTGTCAGCGACGCACGCGGCGAGGGCTACATCCTCAACGGCAGCAAAATTTTTATCAGCAACGGCCAGAACTGCGACCTGCTGGTGCTGGCCGCCAAAACCGACCCCAGCGCTGGCGCCAAAGGGGTCAGCCTGTTCTTGGTCGATTGCCAAGCACCGGGGTTTTCGCGCGGCAAGAACCTCGAAAAAATCGGCCAGCACGCGGGCGATACCTCCGAGTTGTTCTTCAACGACCTGCGCGTGCCGCTGGAGGCGCTGCTGGGCGCTGCCCCAGGCCAAGGCTTTGTCCACATGATGCGCGAGCTGCCGCGCGAGCGCCTGATCATCGCCGTGCAAGCGGTGTACGGCGCCAAAGGCGCACTCGACGTGACGCTGCGCTACGTGCAAGAGCGCCAAGCCTTTGGCCAGGCCATCGGCCAGTTCCAAAACAGCCGCTTCACCTTGGCCCAGTGCGCCAGCGAGATCGCCGCTGCCGAGGCGTTCTTGAACGCCAGCATCCACGCCTATGCGCGCGGCGAGTTGAGCGCAGAAGCCGCCTCGGCGCTGAAGCTGCACACCAGCGAACTGATGGGCCGCGTGGCCGACCAATGCCTGCAACTGTTTGGCGGCTACGGCTACATGGCCGAATACCCCATCTCCCGCTTCTGGAGCGACGCGCGCGTGCTGCGCATTTACGGCGGCACCTCAGAGATCATGAAAGAGCTGGTAGCGCGCAGCCTGCTGGGGCGCTGAGGAGGCAGAGGTAGTCCACAGAAGCACCAACAAAAAAACCCCGCTGTTGCATTAACAGCGGGGTTTTTTGGTGCTTTGACTGGCTTACGCTGGTCAAAAGTGTGTTTGGTGGCCTGGGACGGAATCGAACCGCCGACACAAGGATTTTCAATCCTCTGCTCTACCGACTGAGCTACCGGGCCTAAGCGCTAAATTATAGCCAGAAAATTAGCGCAAAAAATCAATGCGGCCATTAATTGCGTTTGCCGCGCCCCAAGTCCACGCCCAGCTGGCGCAGTTTGCGGTACAGGTGGGTGCGTTCTAGGCCGGTTTTTTCGGCCACGCGGGTCATGGAGCCGCCTTCGCGCACCAGGTGAAATTCAAAATAAGCCTTCTCAAAACTATCGCGCGCCTCGCGCAGCGGGCGGTCAAGGTCAAAGTCTTGGTGCGCGCTGGGCCCGGGGTTGGGCGTGGGCACCAGGGCTTGCTCCAGCAGCGGCGCTGGCGCGGCGCCAAAGTCGGCCGACTGGGCTGCTGCCGCGTGGGCCGGGGCCTGCGGGCGCTGTGCGTGGCGGGCCAGCCCCTGCTCGACCGCTTTGAGCAGTTTTTGCAGGGTGATGGGCTTTTCGAGAAACGAGAAGGCGCCGATGCGCGTGGCATCGACGGCGGTGTCGATGGTGGCGTGGCCGCTCATCATGATGACCGGCAGGGTCAACAGGCCGCTGGCGGCCCATTCTTTCAGGAGCGAGATGCCGTCGGTGTCAGGCATCCAAATGTCGAGCAGCACCAAGTCGTAACTGGCGCTGGCGCGGGCCGCACGGGCCTGTGTGGCGTTTTCCGCCAGGTCCACACTGTGGCCTTCGTCGTTCAGGATTTCCGAGAGCAGGTCACGAATGCCCAACTCGTCGTCCACCACCAATATGTTTGCCATGTATGAAGTGCCTTGAATCTGCTATGAAAGTGTTGTCAAAACGCCACCGTATGCCCAGTGGCGAATGATAGCGACACTTGCGCGCCGCTCACCACACCATCTTCGAGCCGGTTAGCCAAATCGATGCGCGCGCCGTGCTCATCGGCAATTTTCTTGACTACGGCCAATCCCAAACCGGTGCCACGCGCTTTGGTGGTGACGTAGGGCTCAAAAGCACGCTGCAAGATATGCGCCGGAAAGCCGCTGCCGCTGTCGCTGATACACAAGCGCAGCCGCTGTGCGGCGGCGCTCCAGTGCGTGCTGATGTGTACCGCCGCCAGCGCAGTGCCAGCGGGCGCTTGCGCTTGGGCTTGCGCTGTGGCGTCTTGGCCGTTTTGCACCAAGTTGTGGATGATTTGGCGCAGTTGCTGGGCGTCGCCTTGAATGTTGGGGCACTGCGGGTCGAGGTCGGCCAGCACCGGCACGCGGGCGTTGTCGGCTTCGTACAGGTGCAGCACCTCCGTGATCAGCGCGTTCAAGTCCAGCGGCTGCAGGTCGGCGCTGGGCAGGCGGGCGTAATCGCGAAATTCGTTGACCAAGCGTTTCATCGCATCGACCTGATCGACGATGGTTTTGACGGATTTGGTCAGCAGCGCCTGCTCTGGCGCCAGCAGTTTGCCGGTCAGCTTCATCTCTAGCCGCTCGGCGGAGAGCTGGATCGGCGTCAGCGGGTTTTTAATTTCGTGCGCCAAGCGCCGCGCCACTTCGCCCCAAGCCTGCGCGCGCTGGGCCGAGACCATCTCTGAGACGTCGTCAAACACCAGCAGCCGGCCCGCATCGGGCAGCTCGGCGCCGCGCGCCACCAAGCTGGTGGCATGGTGGGCGACGCCGTTGGGCGAGGCGTGCAGCTCAAACGCCTGCTGCCAGTGGTCGAGGCCGTGGTGGTCGTGGTGGCTTAAAAAAGCGTCGAACTGGCGCTGCACCGCCTCGGCAAAGTCGGCCAGTCCGGGCACCAGCGCCAGCGGGCGACCCTCGTGCGCGGCCATCGGCACCCGCAAGATGCGCGTGGCGCCGGGGTTGGAGGTGCGCACTACGCCGTGGGCGTCCAGCACGATGACGCCAGCGGTCAGGTTGTCCAAAATGGTTTGCAGGCGCTCGCGCCCAGCGTCCAGCGCGGCCATGCTTTTTTCTACCGCTTGGCGCGCGTCGGCCAGCTGCTCGGTCATCAGCGCAAACGAGCGCGTCAGGCCGTCCAACTCGTCTTTGCCTTGCAGCGCTTCTTTGGGGCTGAGGTTGCCGGCGGCCACCTCGCGCACGCCTTCGGCCAGCACCAGCAGCGGGCGCGCCAGCTGGCGCCCCAGCAGCACCGCCAGCAGCACGGCGGTGAAGACGGCCAAAAACAGACTCAAGGTCAGTGTGCCGATGTACATGCGCCGCAGACCGCCACGCGCTAAAGCGCGCTCTTGGTATTCGCGGTTGGCCTCTTGCACCGCAATGGCGTTGGCCACCAGCACCGGCGGCAGCGGCAGCGTGACCTGCAAAAAGCGCATTTCGTCCAACATATCTAGGCTGGCATTGGGCACCAGCGCCAGGGCTTTCACGCGCGCATCTTTGACTGCCTCGGGGGCATCAAAGTCGTCCAATCCTTCAATCAACGCTGTGGTGCCCAGCTCGCGCGCGGCGCGCAGTTGCTGCGTCGTGGGGCGCTCTGGGTTGAGGTTAAAGCGCGAGCGCCCAGCGCTGGCCAGCACGTGGCCCGACGCGCTCCACAGCACCACGTCGTCGGCATCCAACTGCTCGCGGATGCGCTCTAGCACCAAGCCGGCGGCGGCGTTGGGCACCTGCGCCAACTGTGCGCTGGCGCTGCGCGTGCGCGCCGCCGTTTCGCTGCTTTGCGACTCCAGCGTGACGCGCGCCAAACTGACGCCGGCAGTGAGCGCGCCTTCGACGCGCACATCAAACCAACTCTCAATCGAGCGCGAAACAAACTGGTAAGACACCACATAAATCAGCAACCCCGGCGCCAGCCCGACCAGGGCAAAAATAGCCGCCAGTTTGACCAATAAACGGCTGCCAAAGCGCTTGCGCCGCAGCCGCGTTGCCAGGCGCACGGCCACCCACACCAACACGGCAAACAACAGCAGCGCCACCACCACGTTGACGCCAAACAGCCAAGCGTAGTTGCGCTCGTACAGGGCGCGGTTGTTGGTGGCGACGGTGAGCAAAAACATCAGCACCAAGCCAATCGCCAGCATGATGGCAACGCTGACACTGACCGCCCAACGCGCAGCACGGGCGCGGCGCACCGGGTCTGGGTCTGCTGGGGTTGGCGTTGGCACGGGTGTCATGGCGACGGCTCCGCTACCAACCACTGGCTGCGCAGCAGCGCTAAATCCCAGCCGCTGCGCCCCAGCACGCCAATGTGCAGCGGCCGGGGCAGTTGCGACAGGTCGATGCGAAAGCCCAACTGCACCCGGTAGCGCGTGCCCGCAGTGACGGCACTCGGCTCGGCGATTTTCCAACGGGCAATGCGCTGCATGGCGTCCAGCACCTCGTCTAAATCGTCAAAATTTTGTCCCAGCACCACGCCTAAGCCGGTTTGCTCAAACGGCGCGGACGAGACATTCAAGCGCCAGCGCCGTGTCAGCGGCTGGTAACTCAGGCGCAAATAGCGCACGGCGCGTACCACTTGTTTGTCTGACCAGTACCAGCGCTCGCGCGCCACTTCGGCTTCGGTGACGAAGTAGATGGCAATGCCTTTGTGCAGCGCGTCTTCGACCAAGCTCGGCAGTGCCAGCGGCAAGGTGGCGCTCAGGTAGACGCCGTCGTCGCTGCGCTCCAGCTGCATCGTGCTGTCGGCTGGCGGCGGCTGCGGGCTGGTGGGCGCAGCAGCCTGCGCGCGTGCGCCAGTGGGCAGCGCCAAGGCGCAGCACAGCAGCAGCAAGGCCAGCAGCGCCAGCCAGCGGCGCAGGCCCAAGCGCTCAAGGCGCGCACTTGTGCAGCAGGGCGTAGAAAAAACCATCGTGTTCACTGCTCAGATTGTCTGGCACGCTGCCCGCCGCAGCGCCTTTGCCAGGCCACAAATGCCCGGGCGAGGGCAGCAAAGCGGCGTCGGTGTGGCGCGCAAGGAACGCTTTGATCTGCTGATCGCCCTCGGCCAGAAACACCGAGCAGGTGCAATACAACAAGCGCCCACCCGGGCGCAGCAGCGGCCACAGCGTGGCCAGCAGGCGCGCTTGCGTCTGCGCCAACTGGGCAATATCGGTTTCGCGGCGCAGCCAGCGCACATCTGGATGGCGGCGCACGATGCCTGAGGCGGTGCAGGGGGCGTCGAGCAAGATGGCGTCAAACAACTGACTGGCGCAGTGCTGGGGCCACCAGTCTTGCGGGCGCCCAGCGTCGGCGGCCAGCACCTGCACCTGTGCTGGCGACTGCAAACCGAGGCGCTGCAAGGTGTCGTTGATGCGCGCACAACGCGCGGGGTCGATGTCCAGCGCCGTCACGTGCAGCGCCGCTTGCGGGCCAGCCCATTCGAGCAAGTGGGCGGTTTTGCCACCGGGCGCAGCGCAAGCGTCCAGCACGCGCAGCGGCTGGCCTGGGCCTGGGCCTTGCCCCATCTCCAAGCCCGACAACAACAGCGGCGCCGCCAGTTGCGCTGCGGCGTCTTGCACCGACACCACGCCCTGGGCAAAGCCCGGCAGCGCCTGCACCGGCACTGCGCGGCGCAGTACCAAGCCCGATTCACCCACCGACAATGCTTCAATATTGATAGCTGCTAGCGCTTGCTGGTATTGGGCTAGAGTGCTTTTTTGCTTGTTTATTCGCAACACCATCGGCGCTTGGCTGTTGTTGGCTTGCAAAATTTGTTGCCAATGCTGCGGATGGTCTTTTTGCAGCCGCTGCACCCACCAGCGCGGGTGGTTCCACTGCGCCGATACGTCTTGGGCAACCGCCTGTTGCAAGGCGTCGCGCTCGCGCAAAAAGCGGCGCAGGCAGGCGTTGATAAACGGCGCTTGGGCGCGCACCGCGCTGCTGTGCTTGGCGGCTTCGATGGTCTGGTTGACCAGCGTAAACGGCTCATAGGGTAAATGTTCAGCATCGGCCAGCAAGGCCAGCGCACTGCACAGCAAGGCATCGACCGGCGGGCGCGGCGTGCGCGGGGCCAGTTGGCGCCGAATAGCCTGCGCCCAACCCAGCTGGCGCAGCACCTGAAACAGCAGCGCCTGCACGCCGGGGCGCAGCGCGGTGGGCACGTCCTCCAGCACCGCACTGCCCGAGCGGCCAGCCAGAATGGCTTGCAACGCGCCAGCCACCTGCTGCAATTGGCTGGCCAGCGCCACGCTGTGCTGGCCAGTGCCAGCACCGGCACCAGAAGAATGGGAGGAATTTTTCATGAGGTTTGGGCCGATTTAAAGCCAAGAATGGCGGCCAGCAACTGCGCCGGAAACTGGGCAATGGCCGCGTTGTATTGCGCTGCGGCCAAGCGCAACTGCGCTTGCGCCTGCGCGTTGTGCATTTGGTATTGCTCCCAGCGCTGCGCCCACGGCGCGGCGCCCTCAGGGGCGGCCAAGGCCGGCAATTGCTGCGCTTGGGTCAGCCAGGCAGCATCCAACACCTGCAAGGACTGCTGCAACGCCGCCACCGCCACCGACGCCGCCGACACTGCGTGCAAAGGCTGCACCCGGGCGCGCGCCAAAGCGTCAGCGCACTGGGCAACTGCCTGCTGCAAGGCGTCCCGCGCCGGTGCGGCCGGTGCGCCAGCGCGCGCCTGCGCCGCTTCGTACTCGTCCAGCCACGCCAGCGCGCGCACCAAATGCGCATCCAAAGCGGCAAACGCCTGCAAAAACGCCAAACGCAAACGGCTCAAACGGTAGTACGCGCCAACGGCCCAAAACACCACCACCAGCAACAGCAACCAAAGAACAGACGAAAAAAACATGGGCAAGAGGGAAGGCGAAAGAGGGCGAAAGAGGGCGAAAAAGTAAAAAATCAAAAAGCGCGGCCCATAAAAAACGCTCCCGGCCTGTCGTGGTGATGACAGACCGGGAGCGCGTAGCAACGGCCCGTAAAGCTTAGTCGGCCGCGGTGGCGGCGTCGCCTATGTCAGCCGAGGTATCAAAGTCTTCGCCGGGGCCAGCCATTTCGGCGGCTTCGGCTTCGGCAATGGCGCGGCGCTCGGCGTCGTCCATGGCGTCTTTGACTTTGCGCGCTTGGTGGTAGGCCATGCCGGTGCCAGCAGGAATCAGGCGACCGACGATGACGTTTTCTTTCAGACCACGCAGCTCGTCGCGCTTGCCCATGATGGCCGCCTCGGTCAGCACGCGCGTCGTTTCCTGGAAGGAAGCGGCCGAGATGAACGAGTCGGTCGACAGCGAAGCCTTGGTAATGCCCAGCAGCAAGTTGGTGTAGGTCGCGGGAATCTTGCCCTCGCCCTGCAGCGCGTCGTTGGTGTTGAGGATTTCCGAGCGCTCGACCTGCTCACCAACGATGTAGTTGGAGTCACCACTGGCTTCGACCACCACGCGGCGCAGCATCTGGCGCACGATGACTTCGATGTGCTTGTCGTTGATCTTCACGCCTTGCAAGCGGTAGACGTCCTGCACTTCGTCGACGATGTAGCGCGATAGCTCTTCGATGCCCAGCAAACGCAAAATATCTTGCGGGTCGGCCGGGCCGTCGACAATCGATTCGCCCTTGTTGACCACTTGGCCTTCGTGGACCAAGATGTTTTTCTCTTTGGGCACCAGCTCTTCGGACACTTTGCCTTCGGGGTCGGTGATTTGCAGGCGAATCTTGC